>JARIDB010000090.1 GCA_029257045.1 Clostridium sp. | reverse complement strand
CTTTTATTTTATTTTCCTCTTTATATATATTACCTATAAGTTTTGGTTTATTGCCTTTTTGTTTCTCTATTAATATTTCCTCTTTAGTTACTTTTGTTATTCCGTCTATTTTTATATCTTTTAATTTTAAATTAGCTTCCATTAAAGCATTTGCTACTATTAAAACTTTAGCTGCTGTATCATAGCCTTCTACATCATAACTATAATTTTTCTCTGCTATTTTTTCTTTAATAGCTTTCTTTAATACCACTTCGTAATCATCATTATTTTCATACATTTCTGTTAAGATATAATTACTTGTCCCATTTAGTATTCCCTCTATTTTAGTAATTTCAGATCCTGCTATATCATAGGTCCCTGCATTTAATGTTGGTAGAGCCCCTCCTGTTGTACATCCAAATAATAATTTAACATTATTTTTATCAGCAATATCTTTTAAATTATTATAATCTAAAACAATAGGTCCTTTATTTCCTGTGACTACATTTATTTTGTTTTCTAAAGCAAGGATTATATGATTAAGTCCAACTCCTCCTGTTTCTAAATCTGTGTTTGTAAGCTCAACTAATGTATCTATATCTTTATTTCCTATTATGGTATTTATATTAATATCTTTATTAAAATATTTATGTTTTGTTATATCATCTTCTAAAGCAATACCTTCTTCCAAATCTATTCCTTCTTTTATATAAATTCCACCATTACTTTTTATTATATATTTAACCTTTATCACTATTCCCTTTTCTTTAAGAAAGTCCCTTTTATCTACTAATAGCTTTATAAATGCCTTTCCGACTCCCCCATAACCTATTAATCCAATATCCATAATTTCACCTCTTCTTTTATATAATTATACACAAAAAAGAGATATTAGTAATAATATACTAACATCTCTTTAGAAGTATTATCTTTTAAATTAATCTAAGTCTAATATATCTTTAATTTCATTTTTATAAGCATCTGCCTTTGCACCAAATATTGCTTGAATGCCGTTACCAACTTCAACAACTCCTGCTGCTCCTAAAGATTTTAACTCAGCTTTATTAACATTTGCTTTATCTTTAACTTCAACTCTTAATCTTGTAATACAAGCATCAACACTAACAATATTTGATTCTCCACCTAATGCTGCAAGTACTGCTGGTGCTTTTTCTTGAATTTCATTTTTCGAAACTTTTTTATCTTCTTTTACAACTTCAGTTGTTCCATTTTTAGCTTTGTAATCTGCTTTAGTGTAAAGTTTTGTTTCTTCTTCACTTTCGTCTCTACCTGGAGTCTTTAAGTTGAATTTCTTAATCATAAATGTGAATAAGAAGTAGTAAACTACTGCATATATTATACCAACTAATACTAGTGTTAACCATCTAGTTGGAACTCCTGCTCCTGCTGGTAATAATCCGAATAATGTAAAGTCAATAAATCCACCTGAGAATGTCATACCAACGAATACATTTAAGATACCCATTAACATGTAAGATAAACCTGCAAGGATACAGTGAACTACATAAAGTACTGGTGCAACAAATAAGAATGTAAATTCTATTGGTTCAGTAATACCTGTTAAGAATGATGTTATTGCAGCTGATGCTAATAATGCTCCAACAGCTTTTCTCTTACTTGGTGCTGCTTGTTTATACATTGCATATGCTGCAGCTGGTAATCCAAACATCATTATTGGGAACTTACCTGCCATAAATCTTGTAGTTCCTTCAACTATTCTTGACATATCTCCTGATGAAGCTCCTACTAAACTACCCATGCTTGATAATTGTGCAAAGTAAGCTGTGTTAGCTCCTGAAACTGTTTGCCAAACTCCATTGTTTAGGATATCTGCTTGAACAAATGACCCATACCAGAATGGAGTATAGAATACGTGATGTAATCCGAATGGGATTAATGCTCTTTCAATAATACCATAGAAGAATGTTCCAAGTGGACCTGCTGTTCTAACGAATTCTGATAATGCAGTAATTCCTGTTTGAACTACTGGCCAAGCAAATGCTAATACAGCTCCTGCTACTGCCATTGCTAATGAAGTTATAATTGGAACAAATCTTGATCCTGAGAAGAATCCAATAACTGCTGGTAATTGAATTGTGTGATATCTATTGTGTAACATTGCTGTAATTATACCTGTTATAATACCACCGAATACTGACATATTTAATGTGAATATTCCAAGGTTAGTTGTAATATAAGTGCCATATTCCCCAACATTACCAGGAGTTAAAACTCCTAACTGAGTCATACCTAAACTTAACATCGTTGAAATAACTTGGTTCATAACTATAAATCCAAATACTGATGCTAAAGCTGCTGTACCTTTATCTTTTTTAGCCAGTCCGACAGCTACACCTACAGCGAATAATAATGGTAAGTTACCAAATATTATATCCCCTATATTTTTCATTATAGTTAAAATAGCTGTTATAGCTGGAACATTTACAAATGTTATAAGTGGTTGATAAACTGCTGGTGCATTTTCAAGTCCTGCTATTCCTAGTAGAGCTCCTCCTACACCTAGTAAAATACCTGCGATTGGTAATGCTGCTATTGGTAGCATTATTGCTTTACCGATTCTTTGTAAAAATTGCATTTATAATTCCTCCTTAATTTTTTGTAGTTATGTTACATTATTATTGTTTACAAAATTCTTATTGTTATTAATAATTTTAGTATTATATTTAAAAAAATAAAAAAAGGACCAAAACTTATAGATATAACTATATCTATAACATTTTTAGTCCTTGCCTGCATAACCAGTAACACACTACTTATTTAATTTATAATTTTATAATATCATAGTCTTTTTTCAATGTAAATGTTTTTTAAGATCTTTATTTAATTTATCAGTATAAAAGTTTACCCCAAAACTTAATAAAACACCCTCTATTCTTAATTTATCTTTTTAAATAGGTTAAATACCTATAATATTCTTAAATTATAGTTAAACTTATAACATTCTCCTTGTAAAAGGTTCTTTATTATTTTATATTATTTATGTAGTGTTTAATTTAATCTTAATTAGAATTTTAGCAGTTTATAATATAAATATTTATTAATATATTTAGTTTGGAGATGTTTTCTTGTGAGTTATGATAATTTAAAAAATGTACTCAAAAATAGTAATAATATAGTTTTCTTTGGTGGTGCTGGAGTTAGTACTGAATCAAGTATTCCTGATTTTAGAAGTTCAAATGGTATATTCAATGAGAATTTAAATAAAAGTTTTACTCCTGAAGAAGTTGTATCTTATACTTTCTTTTATAGACATACTGAGGAATTTTATAAATTCTATAAGGAAAAACTTATATATAAAGAAGCTAAGCCTAATAAAGCTCATTTAGCTTTAGCTAAACTTGAAGAAATGGGCAAGCTTCAAGGAATTATTACTCAAAACATTGATGGTCTTCATCAAATGGCTGGTAGCAAAAGAGTTCTAGAACTTCATGGTTCTGTTCATAGAAATCATTGTACTAGATGTAAAGAGTTTTATGACCTTGATGAATTTTTAGATCTTGACGATCCTATTCCTTTATGTAAAACCTGCGCTTCTTTAGTTAAGCCTGATGTAGTTTTATATGAAGAAGGCCTAGATGAGGATATAATGAATGAAGCAATAAACTTAATATCTAATTGTGATACTTTAATTGTTGGAGGAACTTCTTTAGTTGTTTATCCTGCAGCAAGTTTTTTAAGGTATTTTAGAGGAAAGAATTTAATTTTAATAAATAAATCTGAAACTCAATATGATGATAAGGCCACTCTTATTATCCATGATTCTATTGGTAAAGTTTTAGATGAATGTATTAATAATATTTAATAACTTTTAGAGCTGTGAATCAGCTCTTTTTTCTTCTATAACTTCTGATTAAAGAAAAACCAGCAGTTAATTGCTGGTTTTTCTCAGTATATTAGAAGCACTTTATTAATTCTTTTAATCTCAATCTACATTTTTGCTTGCCTATAGCTTTTCCAGGTATAATAAATTAATGATACAAATATTACTATTAGAAAAACAGGAGTGTATAGGGCTGGAATATTCATTCCTTTTACCGAAAAGTAATTTATTAAAAAGAAATTAGCTACAAGTTCCACCTTCATTAATATTAGCATTGTTTTTACAGTTGAATATACTAAGTATTTGTTTGACTCTTTTTTAGTCTGAGGTACATTCCACAATTGAGGAAATAGTGATATAACAGATAACCCTGCATATAATATTATGGTTATAATTGGTAACATAATAATTTCCCACTTATCTCCCCACCTGTCAACAACTCCTGCTGCATTATAATGCCCTGGTATTTTATCAGGTAGACCTCCCCATGACATAGCAATAAATCCTATAAATAATAAAATCAAAATAAGTCCTACTAATTCAAGTAATTTTTGTAATTTTGTATATTCTGTTTTCATCTCTACCTCCGTTTTATAATCAATATTTACTTCACTATAAATTATGATAGTTTATTCATAAAATGTATCTCTCTAGTTTATTTATCTAATAATTATAGCACTATTTACAATATAAACCATATAAGTGATTTAATATTTTACTAGTAACTATGGAATTAAAAATCTAAAAAACAAGATTGATTTAACTTTTAACTTAATGCTGCATTTAATAGAAAAATCAATTAATGCTTTTCCTACACCACATTTCAAGAAATCTGGATGAACTACAAATATACATATATATAACAACATTTATATATATGTATATTATTTATTTACATTTGTTATTTTATATAATACTTTGTTAACTATTTTTTAATTGCTTCCAAAGAAAAGATTACAGGTCTTATTCCATCTGTACAACAAAGTATCTGTACCCCATCCTGGTTATTCCATGGTACATAAGTTGCACCTGCTGAAAGTGCATTTACTCCTCTGTAAATATCAATCCATGCCCATGGGCAAAAATCTTTAGGCATCTCAGCCCCACCATCATAAATAAATACTTGACCTTCCTTTACCAAAGGACAAGGACCAACCTTTTTTCCATCAGTTAAGTATTTTTCTGCATAATCTCCGTAGAATTCTTTTTTTAGTACCGTTATTTTTACCTTCTCCATTTTTCCCCCATCACTCAAATATATTTAATCACCACTTCTATATTTTATATTTTTTCAAAATATAATAAAATAATAACCTACTCAAAATTTGAAATTATACTTATCAATACAATATTATCACTATTAATCTAGTATATGTATATTCTTATCAAATTAAAAATGCCCTACTCTTTATTCCTGAAAAGTAGGGTGTTTTATCTCAATGCTTATTATGTAAATTTAATATTAATTATTTACCAACAAAAGTAGCTGATCCATTATTATTCAAAGATAATTGAAATACTGTAAAAGTAACTACAAATAAAAAATACTTTGAAAATTTTTTCATAGTTTCCTCTTATTATTAATTGAGTATTTTACAAAACTATGTTTCCCTATAATTAAAAA
>JARIDB010000130.1 GCA_029257045.1 Clostridium sp. | reverse complement strand
GTGTTAATTACATAGTACTCTAGTACATTCAGATTTGCTATCTTTATTTTCACCTATTTGTATTTATTATTTAAAGATACATACCAACATCTTTCCATTTCTTTATTAATCTTCACTTTACTACTTTGTAAAAAATATCCTTAAAAGGCTGTGATTTTTCTTGCATTCACAAAGTTATCCACAGTTTAGCTTTATTATAATTTACTCAAAAATAATAAATGGGCTACGTTATTTCTAACATAGCCTAATTCTTACCTATTTAATTGCAGAGCCTACCCCAGTATTTTCAAACTTTCTTTGTAATACAACATAAATAATAATCATTGGTAATACTACCATTGTTGCTGCTGCCATCATACTAGGTATATTGGAACTATGTTGTCCTGTCATAAATGAAATTGAAACTGGGAGTGTTAATTTTGAAATATCTGAATTAACAATTAATGGCCAAATTAAATCATTCCATGCCCCAATAGCCGTTTGAATACCTAAAACTAAAATCCCGGGAAATACCATTGGGGATGCAATTTTATAAAAAATCGTAAATGGATTGGCTCCATCAACTTTTGCAGCTTCCAATAATTCATTAGGAACAGCTGAATAAAACTGTTTCATCATAAATATTCCATAAGCTGTAAACATATTAGGAATAATAATGGCTTTAAGAGAATTTAACCATCCAAAACTACTCATGGTTAAGTATTGTGGAAGTGAAAACATTTGACCTGGTACCATCATAATTGCCATTATAATAGCAAAAAGAATCTTCTTTCCTGAAAAGTTAAACTTAGCTATTGCATATCCTGCCATTGTGCAAGTTATTAAAGTTCCAGCTACACGAAAAACTGTTGTAATAATGCTATTAAAATATAACTTTAAAAAAGGTAATGTTTCAAATACATTTTTATAACCATCAAGCCTTAGGCTTTTAGGAATTAATTTAGGTGGAGTTGATATTGCTTCTTCATAAGTCATAAAGGAAGTAGATATCATTTGGAAAAATGGCCAAAGTGTTATAATTGATAAAACAATTAAAAAAATATATACATATATGTTTTTTTTGGTATTTCTTTTCATATTTCTCCTCCTAATAGTGTACGTATTTTTTTTCAAATCTTTTTTGAACTAATGTTACTAACATAATAATAAAGAAAATAACAACTGCTATAGCTGCTCCCATCCCTCTATTGGTTTGCACAAACGCTGTTTCAAAAAATTGAAATACAATGGTTCTAGTTGACTCTAACCCTGCATTTTTTCCAATCATAATAAATATTAAATCAAATAACTGGAACATACTAATAAAGCCAGTTACGCTTAAGAAAAATATTGTTGGAGAAATACTAGGAACTGTTATTTTAAAGAACTTTGTTATAATTCCAGCCCCATCTATTTCTGCAGCTTCATACATAGAATAGTCTATGTTTTGTAATGCAGCTAATAAAATGATAATCTGGCTTCCAATGGCTGCCCAAATTACAATAAATACTATAACTATCCAGGAATACTTAGGATTACCTAACCACTCTATAGGTTCTTTTCCAAAAGATTTAATAATTTGATTTATTATACCGTAGTTATAGTTAAATATATATTTAAATACAATAGATATAGCTGCAGGCATTGTAATGATTGGTAGATAGAATATTATTCTAAAAATAGTCTTTCCTTTTAATGTTGGAGAATTTAATATACTTGAAATAACCAAAGAAATTATAATTGATACAGGCAGTGCACATATAGTTATTCTAACTGTATTAAAAATTGCATCATATATTTCCTTGTTATTAACAATTTCCTTGAAATTTTGAAGTCCTATAAAAGTTTTTTCACCAAATCCAACCCATTCATGTAAACTTAAAAAAAAGCTTTGAAATATTGGCCAAATTGCAAATAGAGACAATCCTAAAATTACTGGAGTCATAAAAATATATCCCCAAACATTTTCTTCTTTTTTTCTCATCTGCTTCCCCCCTATTTTATATTGTAAAATTTATTAACTTATAATTATCTAAGTTTCACTTAATATTTAATCACTTAAATTTCAAATTTCTATAGTATTACTAAAAAGGGCTATTACACTACAAATCATTATTAAAACATCACAGAAATAATTTGAGATTCTTATAATGATTCAAATAATTTCTGTTAATTTAATAAAATTCATTTGTGTAACTTGCCCTTATTTATCTTCTATTTAAGAATCTTATTAGCTTCTTCCACTAACATTTTTACTGTATCTTCTGGAGTTGCATCCCCATTAAGCATTTTTGTAATTAATTCAACTTCTTTACTATCCCATCCTGTTTTACTTGATTTAAAATAACCAGCACCTTTACTAGCACTTTCAATGGTAGCTTTAAGACCAGTAAGGTTAAGATTAGCATTGTATAAAGTATCTCCAAAACCATTTTTTGCAGGCATAACTCCAGATTTTTCTGCTATAATTTTGTTTGCTTCATCTGTTGCCATAAACTCAATAAACATCTTAGCTTCATCAGGATTTTTAGTATTTGCAGCTACTGCTGTTCCAACACCATGGACAACTGAGCTAATATCATTCTTACCACTTAGAGGAATTGGCGCAACATCAATATCATCTTTATTCTCTAAAGTAGCCACTTCAGCTGTTGTCCATGTTCCAGAGTAGAACATACCTATCTTTTTGTTAGCTACTGAAGTTATATTGTCAATTCCTTCTAACTTTATTGGTTTCTCACTTAATCCATCTTTTACTAAACTATTATAAAAAGTCATAGCTTCTAATGCTTCACTAGAGCCCCATCCAGTTTTCCCATCATCATTTACTATTTTTCCGCCTTCTTGTATAACTAAATTCCAATATCCCGCTTGATTATCTGCATATGATATTGAAATAGGAATTATCTCTGGATCATTTTCTTTTAACTTTTTAGCCGTTTCTACCATTTCCTTATATGTTTTAGGAATTTCTAATCCTAATTCCTTAAACAATGTTTTGTTATACCACATTCCAATTGCATCAAAATCTCTAGGTAAAGCATATGGCTTATCACTAACTGTATAAATATCTCTTACTGCTGGATTAAATTCATCTAAGTTCATTTCATAAGATGATAAGTCCATTAACTTTCCACCTTCTTGATATTTCAAGAAATTTGGAGCATTAATTGTAATTATATCTGGTAAATTATTTCCTTGAGCTGCAGTATCTAAAGTAGTGAAATAACTTTTATATGGAGTAACCTCTACAATAACTTCAACATTAGGATTCTTTTTGTTAAAAGCTTTTGCAACTTCCTCAAATCCTGGTTTTTGACCTATATCCCATATTGCAAAACGTAGTTGCTTCTTGTCATTACCAGTTGTGTTATTACTATTTCCTGAACAAGATACAATGCTTAAACCTAAACATAGCACTGATACTAAACTTAATATTTTCTTTATTTTCATAATTTGCCCCCTATTTATATAATTTTTTACAAAAAGAGCTGTAATAAATTAATATTGCTTTTAATTACTTTTCTGATTTCTATCCACTGTAATACTTTCACACTTTTCAAGGTGGTAGCTAATAGTAGCAGTAACTATATACATTTAATTTCATTTTTAAAATCAGCTATTACAATTCTTCTTTTCTCTAATCTAGATTTTTCACAGGCATAGGACATCATGTGAGATTGTAATGACTGTTCTACACTTGTCCTTGGTTTTTGTATAGATTTATTAACTACATTAATAAAATCCTCCATTAACCCTACATCACCACCTCCATGTCCACCAACAACTCTTTTTGGCTTAATTACAGTAATGTATTCTTCTGTATTTTCATCTATTCCATGGGTTCTTACTACAATTTCGTTATCCCTTGTATTAGCATAAAGTGAACCCTTTGTTCCAAATAAACTTGTCTCTCTAAATTGATTATGAGTAAATGCTGTTACACAAAAAGTTCCACGAACTCCATTTTTAAATTCTAATACAGCAACTTGATTATCACATACATCATTGTCTTCTACTTTCCATACACATGTCCCATAATTTGTTTTCTCTAAAATATCCTTTACCCTATCCTGTGTAGGATTTGAGCAAAGAGTATTAATTGGCCAATTATTGCTGCAATTATCTAAATACACCTTTTTAGCTGAGAATATACATTCATCTTTTAATCTACAATCTAAACATTTTTTCGAACTTCCTTCTGGTGCATGCTTCTTATTAAAATAGTTTAAGTCACCACTTGAATATACGGCAGTGCATTCATCGTTTACAAGCCAAGTAATAATATCCATGTCATGGCAGGTCTTAGCTAGTACAAGAGGTGATGTTTCCTTAGAATTTCTCCAATTACCGCGTACAAAACTATGTGCCATATGATAATGACCAATGTTTTCTCTATGTTCAAATCCAACTAAGTCTCCAATTGCTTTTTCTTCAACTAATTCCTTAATTTTTTCATAGAATTCTGTGTACCTTAGAACATGACAAACCATTAATTTTACACCATTTTTTCTCGCACATTCTTCTAAGTCAATACATTCAAAAGGGTCCGGTGTCATAGGCTTTTCAAGTAATGTATCATATCCTAAATTAAGAGCTTTAACTGTAGTCTTGTAATGTTGTTTATCTTGATGGGCGATTATAATAGCATCACATACTTTTCCTAAACTATAAAAATCATCTTCATTTTTAAAACACATTTCTAAAGGTATATTATGCTCTTTTGCTAATGCAATTCTCTTATCCTCATCTGGTTCTACAACTGCTATATATCTTATTTTATCTTGATTATTTAATATATAATTACCATATGCGTGTCTACCTCTAGATCCAGCTCCAACTAGTGCTACTTTTATATAACTCACAATATCACTCCCTTATATTTTTTCAGATTTTTATATAGATATATTAATAATCCTTGTATTTTATTACAATGAACTTATATATTCCATTTAAATTACTATTAATTTCTTTTTATATCTAGCTTTAACTTTTTTTAAAATACCGCCTATTTCCATTTATCATTGTGATGAACCCTTAATTTAAATAGTTTTTTCCACAATTTTAAATTTTAAAATTAATATATGCATAAAAAAATAACAAGTTAAATGTTATGAACATTAACTTGTTATTTTTAAAAGCGATTATATCTTTAATTTTTATAAACTTACTATTTCTCCAACTTTACTTTCTAAAGCTTTTTCATAGATTCTACGAGCAGTAACAACATCTAAAACACTACTTCCTACAGTTTTAAAGAATGTTATTTCTTCTTCGCTTTCACGACCCTTTACTTTATTTAAGATAACTTCACCTAATTCTCCTATAACTCTATCAAAAGAATAGATTCCTTTATTTACTGGAATTATTAAATCTCCACTTTCATTAAATACACCATCTTTAGTATCTACATATACTTTAGAGTTACATACTAAATTTTCATCTATTTCTTGCATATCTGGTGTATATGAACCAACTCCATTTACATGAGCTCCTTTTTTAACTAAAGCGGCATTAAATACTGGTCTTTTTGATGTAGTTGCAACAGTTATAATATCTGCATCAGCAATAGCTTCATCTGATGAGTTTACAGCTACTATCTTAACAGAGAACTTTTCACCAAAGCTTTCAGTCATTTTCTTAACAAAATTATTTCTTCTTTCTTCTGAAAGATCATATACCTTAACTAATTCTATATTTCTTACATTTAATACAGCTTCAAGTTGTGCTTCAGCTTGTCCGCCAGTTCCAAATAAAGCAAATATCTTTGAGTCTTTTCTAGCTAAAATATCTGTAGCAGCTCCTGAAACAGCTCCTGTTCTTATTCTAGTTAAGAAGGTTCCATCCATTAATGAACAAACTTCACCTGTTTCATCATTTATTAATACCATAGTTGCTGGTACAGAATTAAGACCTTTTTCTATATTTTTAGGATATACAGAAACAATCTTTAATCCTAAAGCTTTTGTATCAGGCGCATATCCAGGCATATATAAGCTTTGTCCTTCATTTTCTGGAATATCTATATTAACTCTAAGTGGAATATTTGCTCCATTTTTTGAATATATCTCAAGGGCATCCTTATCTGCTTGAATAGCTTCTGCCATAGTAAATATATTTTTCATGTCCTGTTCTCTTAATACTACTATATCCATTATTTTCTCCTTTTCATTCCTCTAAATTTAAAAATAAAGACTATCTTTATATCTTATAAGCTTGTCTTTATTTCTTTTGTGGATTTATTCTTTAATATTTCTGTAATCATATTGTATGCGCTATATAATAACACAACAACTACAACCCATTGTAGCATACTTACATTTAAATTTTTAACAACATATGCAGCTACAATAACTCCTAAAACTCCGAAAGTTGAAGTAAAGAATGTGATTTTACGTGAATATGAGTCTAATTTAACAAATTGCATACTTCCAACTGGTACTGAGAATGTACAAGCTCCCATCATTATTGGGAATGCTACTGCTGGATTTAAACCTAAAGCATATACTGTTGCCATTGTTAAAGCATAAGATCCTATACCAACATTATTAAATGCACCGAAAAGTAAAGATAAGACTCCGAGCATTATAAGTTTCCAACCTGTAAGCCCTACTGCATCTCCACCTGATGGATATACACCAAACTTACCCATTAATATTAATATTGCAGCTACTATTAAGCCAACTGAAATAAACTTCTTTATTGATGAAACATTCATCTTAACAACGAACCTTGGTCCTATGTACGCACCTATAACTTGAGCCATTATACAAACTATTAAAGTTGTAATTTCTACTTCTATTGCTGATATATATATAAGTGCCATTGTTGCAACTGGTAATACACATTGTGCATTAAGTGTACCTGGTAACTTTTTATCATTAACAAACTTCATTTTTCTATACAAAACAGTACTTACTGCAAAATCAGAAACTCCAAAAGTTGATAGTACAAATATGACAAATGAAGAAATAGCCATTATAATTGGATTACCTTCTTCTTTCATAAATGTATCTTTATTTTTTATTAAATCACTAATAAACGTAACCGCAAATAAACCATTGATAATAATAACACCTAATAATAATATTTTTAATATCATTCCATTCACTCCCTTTGAGTATTAAATAAATCTCTAACTCCAAGCATGTTATTTCCGAAACTTCTTTTTTCCTCATCACTCATTCTATTTATTAATTTGATACAATAAGCATCATGTTTTATGTACTCATTTGCAAAGAAAACCATACTAGCATTTCCTGTATAAATTCCTTCTGCAACTTTTTCACTTTTTATTGTTGCATAAAACATTTCCTTTGAATCGATGGTAACAGTTATCCATCTTCCTCCTGTATCATCAATCTTATTTTCTTCAAATCCATGACTATAGAAATAAGGTATCTTAGTATTATATTCTTCTTTAGAATCATACAACACTACTAGTACTTGTCCCAATTCTTCTTGCTTTTTACGTAAAATCTCTTCAAGTTCTTGTGATAAATCTTCTTTCCAAACTTGAATTAATACTTGTTCTTGTGAATTTCTTATCATACTAGTGCATTTTGCAAGCAAGTTAACATATCCTTTAACTTGCCAAATTTGTTCATTATCAATTTTTTCATCAAAATGTGTTAGTTCAGATTCTAATTCATAAAGTATATCTTCATTTAGTTTTTTAAGATTATTTACTACACACTCAACAGATTCAGCCTTATATAAAGAAGATTTTTCTACATGAGTAACCATTACAGCTCCCTTTTGAATTAAAATTTCTAATATATTATAAACCTTAGATCTAGGGACTCCTGAAATCTTACTTACTTCATATCCACTTCTTGGCCCATTTTGTAATAATGCAATGTAAATTTTAGATTCTGATTCCGTGAAATTAAAATGCTTTAATAAACTAATAATTTTTTCCATACTTACCTCCAAATAATTCATAAAATAATAAATATTATAACATATAACCTTATTATTAATTCATTATTTAGGTTTTATATATAGTAGCTACCTTTAGTAACTACTATATATCCTTGTTTAAAATTTGTCAATCTTTTTCTGCGTTTTTTTGAATTTAATTCATTGATAAAATAAAAAAATCAGCAATGAAACTAAAATTTAATTTTAGTTTCATTGCTGATTACTTTTAAACTAATTAGTAAATAATCCTGCTCCTTCTATAATTTCCTGTTCGTTAAATAAACTTAAAACAACCTCATTATAGTCCTCTATTTTTTGTGCCTTCTTTATTCTTTTAGAATATTTTTTATTATCTGAAAAGGCATAAATCATGTATCCCCATAGTTCCTTCATTCTAAACATTGCATTTTTATCTTCATTAAATAAATCTCTATACTCTTTAAAAATCTCATCATGGAACTTTTTCAATATTTCTTTATCCATAAAGGTATTATCTTTAATTTCATTTATTAATCCTGGATTAGCTAGTATCCCTCTTCCAATCATTACTGTATTTACTTCCGGAAAACCTTTTTCTAACTTATTATAATCATCAATAGTAAAAATATCCCCATTATAACATAGTGGATTCTTGCTTAAAGATATTGCATCTTTAAAAACCTCTAAGTTAGGATTATTCCCATAAAAATCTTGTCTTGTTCTAGGGTGGATTATTAATTCCTCCATAGGATATTTATTGTAAATTTTTATTAGTTCATAAAACTCTTCCGGGCTATCTTTTCCTATTCTAGTCTTTATAGATATTTTCATATCTTTCATTTCAAATATTTCATCTAAAAACCTATCCAGTTCTTCTCTTTTAGCTAAAAAACCCGATCCCCTATTTTTTGAAACAACTGTTCCAGAGGGGCAACCTAAGTTTAAATTAACTTCACTATAGCCTAGCTCTTTAAATTTTCTAGATGTATTAATAAAACCTTCTGAATCATTAGTAAGTATTTGAGGAACTACATTTATACCCCTATTATTTTCAGGTAAAATGTCTCTTAACTCTTTAGTTTTAAGACTTGTACTAGTATTTGGAACAATAAAAGGTGCAAAGTATTTATCAACATTACCAAAAAACCTTTTATAAGCATTTCTATATATGTATCCTGTGATTCCTTCCATTGGTGCTAAATAATATTTCATCGAATAACTCCTTTTTTAAACATTCTAAAAAACATTATATCAGCCTTTTTCTTTCATATCTACTAATTTTATATCATCTATATTTCCTTTGAATATACTGGTGATGGATTTGGAGCTAGTATAACAAATAGTGACATATCCTTATTTCCATTGTTTTTTATACTAAATACTTCTGTTCCCTTGCAATGGATAATATCTCCTTCTTTTATTTTATTTGCATTTCCATCTACAATCATTTCACCTTCCCCACAAAGTACATGAACAAGTAAATCACTTTGTTCGTGATTATGTGGTGGCACCCCTTGACCTGGTCTAAAATTCAAAACAAAGTTTAAAATTTTGTCCTCTTTAAAAATTATTTTCTTAGTTAGGGATTCATCATTATATACTATTTTATCAGCTAACTTTTCTATCTTCATATTTTAGTCCTCCTTATTTACTTATTTGTTTATAGTATTATGTAGTTTTCATAATATTATTAATTTAAATTTCTAATAACGTAAAATTAATTAAAAAGGGAAAATTAAGAGGCAATTTCTTGCCTCTTAATTTTTATTTAGAATCCTGACTATGTTTTTGTTGCTATTTCAAGATTTTCCTTTGCATCTTTAAAGATTATTCCTAAAACTTACTAAACAAGATCACCATTTTTATAATATTTACTTTTATCTAGTGCAGAAAATATAATATCTAAATTAGAATATCCTACTGAATTCATATACTTAGTAATTATTTTTGCAGCTTTATCTTGTATCTCTTGACTTCTATCAACCCAAAGAACTTCAATGACAGGTTCACCTTTAACAACTTCCCCATCTTTTACATATACAGATTGATCAACTGATAAACTAAAATGCTTCCTCGGACGGTTAATTAATTCTTCAAGTTCATCTATTAAGTTTTTACTTATACTACAAACATCCTTAGCTTCTATTGCCTTAAATTTAATCATTGGCATTTTATAACCACTCCACTTCCATAAGTTGTAATAAACATTCTACATTTAATTGAACAATATTTCAAATTGATAGTGTTTAAGTAAAGTCAGTATCTGAGCAACTTATATAAAAATCAAAAAATATATATGCTTTCAATTCTACTATTTCACTTAAATAAGCCTATTAAATATTTAATATTATAATTCTGTTAATGATGTAGATTATTAATTGAAACATATATATTATAGCATATTACTTAATTATTTTATAAACCTCTATAATTTTATGCAATTTTTTTAATTATTCATTTATTATAATTTAATTAAATTTACTGATTTTAACCTATTTAAAATTATACTTTCCGAAAATCTATTAATATTTATAATAAATAAAAAAGTAGTTGTGTTAAAGTTAATTCAACACAACTACTTTTTATATCTTTATAGATTTCTTAATTATTTTACTATTTCTTTAGATGTTGGAAGAATTACTTCTACCTCTGAGTGTGGACGAGGTATAACGTGAACTGAAACTAACTCTCCAACACGTTGTGCAGCTGCTGCACCAGCATCTGTAGCTGCTTTTACTGCTCCTACATCTCCTCTTACCATAACTGTTACAAGACCACCACCAACATACTCTTTACCAATTAGATAAACATTTGCAGCCTTAACCATAGCATCTGCAGCCTCAATTGAACCAACTAACCCCTTTGTTTCTATCATTCCTAAAGCATCATATTTCATTTTGAAATCCTCCTATTTTTTTATTATTTTTTATTATTTTTATATTATAAATTTATTTATAACCTAATTTAAATTTTGTACATTTACTTTATAATTTTAATTTTTGAACTACACCTAATATTCATAGCATTTGCTTCTTCAGTATCAATATGACATTCAAGCTTTGAATCAGCATTTGCTCTAATAGCTACATTACTGTAAATACCACCTCTTAGGTCATCAAACTCTATAGAAACCATTTGTCCATCTAATACTCCAAGGTTTTTGGCATCTTCTGGTGTCATGTGTATATGTCTTTGTGCAACTATTAGTCCTTCTTCAATTTGAACTGAACCTTTTGGTCCAATTAATGTGATTCCAGGTGTATTGCATAAATCACCAGACAATCTTGTATGTGAAAGAACACCAAGTTTAAAACAATCTCCAGCTAAAACTTCAACCTGAGTTTTACTTCTTGTAGGTCCAAGGATTCTAACCTTTTCAATAGCTCCTTTTGCTCCACAAATTGTTAGGGTTTCTTTGCAGGCATATTGGCCAGGTTGTGATAAATCTTTCATTTTAGTCAGATTATAACCTTCACCAAATAAGATATTTAGGTCCCTTTGTGAAAGATGTATATGTCTATTGGAAACACCTACTGGAATTTCAGATAAATCATTTATTGCTTCAATATTAGTTTTATTAGCTTGTATAGTTTCCAGTAAAAGCTTCAATATATCTTCACATCTATCCATCTATAGTTCCCCCTTCATTGCCTTCACTATCTGATTAACTAATTTCATAAGTTCTTCATTATCAGAAGACTTGCTGCTATCAGTATTATCACACTTTGAAGCAGCGGCATATTCAGCAGGACTTAGCCCTTGACATTGGTTTTGTGTGCTGTGACAATTCTCAGCAGTTTTTATACGATTAAAAGTTGGATCTGTAGAAGCTAGTGTTGCACAATCTTTCAATCCATAAGCAACTCTTTTTATATTAACTAAATGCATTGGGGTAACATTTTCAGATACTGAACTACCTCCCCAAGTACCACAACCAAGTGTAAATGATGGCATAAGCCCTGTGCTTGCACCTGTTCCACCTTGGCTACCTCCAGTATTAACTAAAATACGTGCAGCTGGTTTTTTAGCAAATTTTAGTACCATATCTCTATCTTCAGTATGAAGACTCATTGTGTGTCCAATTCCATTTTGAAGTAATTGGATACTTAATTCACATGCTTCTTCCCAATCTTTTACTGTGTAGAATCCAAGTACTGTAGTAAGCTTTTCAAAGGATAAAGGATATCCTTCTCCTACACCTTTTTGTTCTCCAATAAGTACTTTAGTTCCTTCTGGAATAGAAATCCCTGCAACTTTTGCAATAACCTGAGGTGACTTACCTACAAGCTTAGCATTCATATTGTGTCCATTTTTGAATAACAAAGCACAAACTTTATCAGTTTCCTCTGCTGTCATAAAATATCCACCTTGCTTTTTCAACTCTTTAACAACTAAGTCATGATTACATTCTTCACAGATAATTGATTGTTCTGATGCACAGATTGTACCATTATCAAATGTCTTACTTGCAATTATATTTCTAACAGCTTTTTCAACATTGGCAGTTCTCTCTATATATGCTGGAGAGTTTCCTGCTCCTACTCCAAGTGCAGGCTTACCAGAACTATAAGCTGCTTTTACCATACCTGGACCACCAGTTGCTATAATAATAGCAACTTCTTTACTTTTCATTAACTCATTTGTTGCTCCAATAGTTGGTATAGTTATACATCCAACAATATCTTTTGGAGCTCCTGCTGCAATAGCTGCCTCATTCATTAACATAGCTGCTTTAATTGTACATTTTGCTGCAGATGGATGTGGCGAGAATACTATAGCATTTCTAGACTTAATTGCAATCATAGCCTTAAAAATAGTTGTTGATGTTGGATTTGTTGATGGTACTATACCCATTACTAACCCAACTGGTTCTGCAATTTCAATTAACTTATTTATTTCATCTTCTTTAATTATGCCAATTGTTTTCATATCTTTTATTGACTCATATAAAATTGTAGATGCTAGATGATTTTTATAAGTTTTATCTTGAACCTTACCAAAACCTGTTTCTTCTACTGCCATTTCTGCTAAACATACTGCATTTTCTTCAGCAACTTTAACCATGTTCTTCAATATTTTATCAATTTGTTCTTCAGTATAATCAGCAATTTTTTCTGCTGCAATTTTACCTAATCTAGCAAGGTCTCTTGCTCCTTGTATAGATCGTAAATCCTTATCAAAATTCTCCATTTAGTCATTTCTCCTTTTAGCATATTCTTGTATTAAGTTTACTTGTAATATGCTTTTATTTTAGTAATTAATAACTTTTTGCTTGCTTTAGAAATTGCTTTATCTGTAATTTCTAAATCTTTATATTGACGAGCTAACTTTCTAAGTTTTATTAACTTAACATTGTTTAACACTTCAACAGCCTTTTCTATTCCATTATCTTTTACTAAATTATCTACAGTTTCTTTCTGTAAATTTTCTAAGTCTATATCTACAGAATCAATTTTATCTTCATCTTTTAATATCTCATTAAATATATTATTTTCTATGACATCCCCTATAACATTAGTCTTATCATCCTGATTAAAATCTTCATTTATACTTTGAATGTCAACCTTGGTATCATTGTTTATATTAATATCTTTATTATCAATATCTTTATTATCAATACCTTTATTAACATCACTATCTGTATAATTATCAACTATGTCAAAATCTTTATTAACATAATTTTCAGTATCAATTTCAATTTTGTCAGTACTATTAATATCATGGATGTCATTGCTATTGGAATCTTCAATTGTAACTATTTCATTTTTAATTCCAATAATATTTTCTAAATCTTCATGTGGACGCGGTATTACATGTGATGAAACAAGTAATGAATTATCAAGTTTTTTAATAGCTGCAACACCAGCTTCCACAGCTGCTTTTACTGAACCTATATCTCCAGTTACCGCTATTGAAACAAGTCCACCACCAACATAGGTTTTATCAAAAATGCTTACATCTGCTGCTTTAAGCATTGTATCTGCACCTTCAATTGCTACTAATAGTCCTCTTGTTTCTATTAATCCAAGTGCCTTCATAGCTTAATCCTCCCAAAGTTTACTATAAGAGATCCGCCCAGTTTGCAGGATAAGTCGTATAAAACATCTTTGCCTTATTAGGTGAACCCCAAACTACCTTAGAGCCTGATGGTACAAATAGTACATCCCCAGCATGTGCAGTATAGGTCTTTCCATTAATCTCAACTGTTAAAGTTCCTTCAATAACATAATCAATTTCTTCATAAGTTAATTCCCATTCAAATTGTGAATTTTCTATTGTTAGAAAACCAGCACTCATTTTAGATTCTTCTTTATTAACTAATTCTTGGTAATAAGCTTTGGCATTTGGATTACCAGTCTCAAATACATCCATTTTAACTGTATTTCCTCTAATAACCTTTAAGCCTCCCTTATCACCTTCAAAGGAATAAGGTGTCCTTGGCTTATTTAAACAATTAAGCATTTCTTCTAAAAGCCCTTTGTTCATCATGGTTTTGATAAATGTTAAAAGCATTTCACTATCTAGTCCATCTAAAGAACATTTCTGTGTTTCATGTAATTTTACTTCACAGGACTTTGTTTCAGATATAGGAGCTTCTGTAGTGAATTCTATTCCATTATTCCTTGCTAAATCTTTAGCTGATGGGGTAATAATTACATTACTATCGATATAAAACTTTGTTTCACCTTGTTTTATTAAGGCTTCAATATCTTTTGCACTAATTAACTTTTTCATTTACTCACATCCTTTCACTATAAATTTAATTTTATACAATGCCTTTACTAACTTTTAGAGTAAAGACTGTAGTAACCTATCTGATGGAGATGGTATAATCTCTGCATTAACTAGTAACCCTTTTTTCTCCATATTTGACTTCCCTGCCTCAATACCAACTTCAATTGCTGCTACATCACCAGTAAATATAAAGTAGGATTTACCTCCTAGTCCTGTTCCTAGCCTAAGCTCTATTGGCTCTAAGTTAGAAGCTTTTAAAACATCATCTGCTGCTATAACCATATTTGCTATAGAAAAAGATTCTAAAATACCTAGTGCCTTTATACTTTCAGGCATTGTTGCTCCTGTAATTGCTGGAAAAACTAATGGATTTACATTTGGTATAACCATTGAATCAATCCAAAACTCTCCTGCCACCTTTTCTCCTACACTTATTGCTTCTTTTACTGATGAAACATCACCATTAACTATTGCAATATATTTCCCGGGACAAACTGAACTTGCAGTAACTATTTCAATCTCTGAGGTTTTAAGCATTTGATCCGTTGCATAAATACCACGTGCAATGCTTGTAAATTCAACCATTCCTATTGCATTAGCCATATTAATCTCTCCTTATAGTTATAAAATCATTTTCAACATCTATAATAATTCCTGTAATACTTGCATGTATTGGAGCTCCAAGGCTTCCTTCTGGAACATTTCCTATTAAATCACCAATCTTAACATGATCGCCTATATTAACATTAGAAATAGATGGTGCACCTACATGTTGTTGCTTTGCAATAGAAACCTTTTCAGGTTCTATTGTTATATCTGTTAAAGGAGCTGATTTATCAAAATCACTTAATCCTAGCCTAGCAATAAGTCTTTTACTTGGTACTAATCTATATTCACGATATTGTCTTGCTTCAAATTTTTCTTGTACTGGCTTATACCTAATACCTTTTTCAAGAAGCTTTTCTTTAAAGTATAAATTAGCTCCTTTAGGATAAAGTCCAACTGGACAAGAAAATAATTCACATAAATTACATTGACAACATAATTGAGATATTTTTTGACCCTCTAAATCTTCTAGGTTGTAAGCCATGCCCCTCATCATCTTATGTGGCTGTGTATTATGGCCTAGTAAATAACGAGGACACATATCTGTACACATTCTGCATTGTTCACAAGAAGATCTGTTTATTCTTTTTACTTGATCCATAGTAGAAGACTTTTTACGAATTAATGAATGACCTTTTTTTAGTATTACAAAGCCTTTATTTTTCTTTGTAACATATCCATCTAAGTCTTTCATTACAGGTCCCATCATAGGTCCGCCATCAATAACTGAATAATTCTCAAAGTTACTTATCCCACTAAGTTTTAATACATCTATAATAGGAGTACCAACTGGAACCTTTACAGTTATAGGATTTGGAACATCTCCTGATAAAGTTATATACTTTTCTGTAACTGGTTTTCCAATAGAAGCATTATATATATTTAAAGCTGTTTCGCTGTTAATAACTACACAACCAACTTGAATTGGAATACCAACTTCAGGAACCACTCTTCCTGTAAGTTCATAAACAAGAACTTGTTCATCACCTACTGGATAAATATCTGGAAGTTCTTTTACTTCAACAAAATCTTCTAATTGTAGTTTTTTAATTCTATCTTCTAAAATAGAAATTACCTTTTTGTGCTTTCCTTTAATTCCTATAAGGGCTTTTTTTGCATCAATTATCTTTCCAGCTTCTGCAAAGCCTTTTATTATTTCATCTGGAAATAACTCCATCAACTGTTGATCAACTCTTAATAAAGGTTCACATTCAGCTCCATTTAGAAGTATATATTCTGCTTTTGATGCTAACTTAACATGAGTTGGAAAACCTGCTCCTCCAGCACCAATAACTCCTGCTTCCTTTACCTTATCTAAAAGGCTCATAGTTATACCTCCTGAATTTATCTAAAATTACAATCATCATCAATTATTCCTGCAACAACTGCATCAACTGGAATATCATCATTACCTAACATCCTACGAGCAGATGATCCAGTACATATAAGCACTCTATCACCTATTCCAGCACTAATAATATCTACTACTACTAGCCTTCTACCTTCATTGATTCCGCCAATTTCTTCTGCTAGCATAAGCTTGAAACCACTAAGTGACTCAGCTTTTCTAGTTGCCCATACATTACCAATAAGTTTTGCTGTTATCATAATGCTTTTCCTTCTTCCATTCTAACTTTAATTTCTTTAATCGCTGATTCTACAGAGTAGGTATCGCCAAAAATAGCAATTAAAATCATATTTTGTGGGCAACTTCCTCTAATATCCTCAACTGTAACTCCAACAGCCTTTTCTGCAATATCTGCTGCACAAATCATTTCTATCATTCTTCCTTGAACAAGCCCAACTGCATCCACACTATTAAAATCTGTTTTGCAATTTACTCCTACACGGCGTTTTATAATATCCATAGTTCCTTCAGAGGGTGATTTTATAATCCTAAGCTCCATAACTTTTCATTCCCCCCTTTATTCAATAATTTCTTTTGTACAGCTAAGAGCTATTCCTAACGGAGTAACAAACATTGGATTTTGAGGTTTATGTGTATATATACCTGTTTGTTTTTGTATTATTTCTTCTATTCCTCTTAAACAACAAGTTCCCCCTACTAAAGAAATTTCTTTAACATCGTACCCTTTTATATGTTTATTTATAATAGATGAAACTTTTTCAACTACAGGTTTTAATACTGGAAGTAATTCTTTATGATTTTTACTATCTCTTTTAAATTCATCTGCTTTCTTAAACTCCATACCATAAGCTCCTGAGATAACTAATGAAAAATGTGTTCCACCTGTTGGCTCATCAGCTACATATACAACTTTTCCATCTTTTAATATAGAAATGCCAGTTGTTCCACCACCGATATCTACAACTGCTCCATTTTCAATTTTAAGAACTTTATTTGCAGCAGTAGGTTCATCTAATATACTTGTAAGTTCAAAGCCAGCTGCTTGTACTACATTCTTAATTGCTCCTGAATCTAATTCATCTGTTCCAGGTGGAATAGATGCTGCTGCATAAAGTAGTTCCTCACCTAATTTTTCTTCAATTTCTTCTTTTAATTCTCTTACAAGTTTAATTGCACCAATATAATCAACAACCATACCATCACGAACTACATCTGCATATCTATAAGCTCCTGCAACTGGTTTGTAATTTTCATCTAAAACAGCTAGTACTACACATGCAGTACCTAAATCAACCCCTGTATAATAAGTTGATGATTTTTTTATAATAGGCTTATTTATAACCTCTTCGAAGTCATTAACAAGCTTGTCACAATATTCAAAATTTAAATCTTTCTCTGACATCTCTTTCCTCCAATAATTGAACAAATCATTTGAGATAATGAGTTTATAATTGAGTTAACATTTCTAGTAATATCTTTACCTAAATTATCATCATCTCCATAAACGTCATAAACGTAAGGCTCTAATTCATGAAGCTGACAACGAAGTATATGAAGTTTCAGAATTTCTTTTCCCTTTTCAAGTTGCATATAAAACTCTGTAATTTCAAAGCAATCATCAATATCATCATAAAAATTATCTAGATTTATCCCAGAACATTCCTTACAATTAATGATTTTCAATTCACCTTTTCCATATATAAAACTTCTAATATCTTTTATCATCCTACCTAGTTCAATAATATTTTCTGCTAATATAATGTCTTCTTTTAAAATATCACTACTTGTCATAAGGAATACTGCCTCTATGGATTTTAATTTATAGTAAAGTTTTTTCTTATTTTTATTTTCTACTATTAATAATTTGGGTTGATTTACTATAATATCTTTATCAACCTTGAATGAAACTTCATCTAACATCTTTATACCTTTATCAGAAAGGTATTGTCTTGCTCCTGGTGTAAGACGTTCTTCTTGATTTAACTTGTAGTCATTAAAAGGTTCTTTCTTATACAAATCTCTTAAATACTCTTCAGTAATAAATTTCATCATTGCCCCCTTTGTTTTACCCTTCTTTAAATAAATATTTCTTCAAATCATCAATACCTATCTCTTTAGGCAAACTAATATGAAAATAAGGCTCTAAAACTCCTATTGTTTTCAATTGTCTTAAACAACTAATTTCATTTTCTGGCATCAAATCACATTTAGTTACTACTCCTATTACAGGACACCTAAAGGATTTTGCAAATCCAGGAGGATACACATCTATAGGTCTTGACTGGTCAATTAAAATTAATACATGGGATGCATCTTGTGATGCTGCAATTATATGCTTGTACATCCAAGAATTTTCTATATATGATCCTGGGACATCAATGGTATTTTTACCATAAATCATATCCTGCGTTCTTTTTAATTCACCTTGGTAATTATTTAATTCATTTACTAATGTAGTTTTCCCACATCTTGAAGGGCCAATTACCATTATTCTCTTCTTTCTCATGTTCTTGTAATGGGAGCCGGGGTAAATCCAAGTAATTCTTTTAACGTATCATTTACAGCACTAAGTGCAGTTTCAACACTCTGTACATCTCCATTTATAACTACAGATCCTGTAAATCTGTCTAGGAATCCAATTTCAACATTTGCAACCTTTGTAGCAATATCTGCTGCAATAATGGCAGTTTCATAAGGAGATAAAGTTAAAATCCCTATTGCTCCTTTATCATCAATTCCTAATCTTTCATATATATCCGGCATAGGTGAAGCAATAATATGGGCTATTGTGATTTGCTTACCTGGTACTGACTCTTGTATAACACGTTGTATATTTCTTTCAAGAAATTCTCCCATAACTCTTACCTTCCATTTTATTATTTATTAAAATTTATCTAGTGACGGATCACTTTAACATCTAAATCATAATTCTTAATCCAGCTTTCAATTCTATCTAAGTCTTCATTACTTAAGCTTGGATCTCCTTTAATTGGATAATCTATTCCTAATTGTTTATATTTATTTACTCCCATCTTGTGATATGGTAGTAAATCAATTCCTTTAAAATTCTTATAATCCTTAAATGGAATTAAAAATTTAATAGTATTTTCAATATCTTCCTTACAATCATTTACACCTTTTAATAAAGGCATTCTGATTTTAACATTATATTTTCTATTAAGAAGTTCTTTTAAGTTCTCTAATATTTGCTCATTTCTTACTCCAGTTACTTGAACGTGTTTGTCTGAATCAATATGCTTCATATCAAATAAAAATAAATCTGTAAACTCTGCAACCTTTAATACAGATTCTAAGTTTGCATATCCACAAGTTTCAATTGCAGTATTTATACCTTCTTGTTTACATGCCATAAGTAAGTTACTTGCAGCTTCCGGTTGCATTAAAACTTCCCCGCCGCCTAAGGTAACTCCTCCACCTGAAACTTCATAAAAATCTCTATCTTCTTCAATAATTTCTAAAAGTTCAGAAATTGTCTTTACCTCTCCTACTATTGATAACGCTGATTGTAAACAAGCCTTTTCACACTTTCCACATCCAATACAATCAATATCACGATTTACCTCATGTTTTAGGCTTTCCTTTGATATAGTATGTATTCCAACTGGACAAACAGAAACACAAGCACCACAATCAACACATGAATTACTTTTAAACATAACTCTATATTTTTTTAAAATTCCTTCAGGGTTAGCACACCATTTACAACGTAATGGGCAACCTTGGAAAAATATTAGTGTTCTTACTCCTGGTCCATCATACATATTGTATTTTTGTATATTGAAAATTGTTGCTTTTCTCTGAATTATACCTAAGTTTTTATTAACCATAATTTCAATCTCCAGTTCAATTAATTATCACTTTATATATAATTTAATTATTATCTTGCCACAAAAACCTTTAATAGATTTTTGTGGCAAAACTTATAAAAATTAATTTATATTTAAAATATATTTATTTAACTATTTGTAACTTTTAAAATAACTTATATTAGGTCTTTTAAAAACTTGTTATCATAGTTCTACTTATAATTTCATCTTGAACGTCTTTACATAACTCAACAAAGTAGGAGCTATATCCTGCAACACGTACAATTAAGTCACGATATTGCTCTGGATGCTTTTGCGCTTCAATTAAAGTAGCATTATCTAAGTAGTTGAATTGAATTTCACCAAGTCCAAGAGCACAAGCACTACGTAATAAAGTTATAATACCTTCTTCACCTTCTTTTGTATCAAGAAGGCCAGACATAAGCTTAAAGTTATGAACCATACCAATATTCATATTGTCACAAGCCATTTTGGATACAGATTTAATTATTGCTGTTGGTCCTTTATAATCTGCACCTTGAGTTGGACTTATTCCATCAGATAATGGCATCCATGCTCTACGTCCATTTGCTGTTGCACCAGTTAGTTGACCAAATGGAGTGTTATTAGAAATTGATAAAGTACCATGGCTTAATACTGAATATAATGTTTTAAACTTACGGTGTTCCATTTCAGTAAAATTAATTAAATCAGCAGCAATATAATCTGCATAATCATCATCATTACCATATTTAGGAGCTTCTAAGCAATCTTTTCTAAGCTTTTCATATCCAACAAAATCTGCTTTTAATGCTTCATTTAATTCTCTTAATGTATATTTCTTTTCTTCAAATACTAACTTTTTAATAGCAGCCATAGAGTCAGCATAAGTAGCTAATCCACTCCATATTACTCCAGGCCCAAAGTTGTACATTGCTCCACCAGCTTCAACGCCTCTACCTTTTTCCATACAACCTTCATACATTATAGACATTAAAGGTTTAGGAGCAAGATCTTTATGAACACGTTGTGAAATTACAGTAGCAACACTACTCCATTTAGTTATATATTTAATTTGTTCCTTAACTGCATTTTCAAAATCTTCATAAGTTCTAAAGTTATCTATATTACCCATGTCTGGACAAACCTGATTTTTATACCAAAGAGGTACTCCATTATTAAGAACAAGTTCTATACATATTGGCCATTGAGTATAAGCAGTAGATGTCCATTGGTACAGTCTTCCTGACTTTTGAGGTTCAACACAACCCATTAGGCAATAATCTCTTGCATCTTCAATAGAAACTCCCTTTGCTAACATCATCTTTATATGAACATCATCAAAGTGGCAAGCTGGGAAACCCATTCCCGCACGAACTACATCAACTATTTTCTTAAGGTACTTCTGTGGTGACTTTTTATGAATACGACAAGCTAATGATGGTTGATAAGTTTTAACATGACGAACTGCATCCATAAGTAGGTAAGTCAATTCATTTGTAGCATCTCTTCCATCTCTTGTAACTCCACCAACACACATGTTAACAAATGGTTGATATCCAGCGAAGAACTTAGAACCACCTTCACTTGTAATCCACATCATTTCAGACATCTTTATAAGCATACAACCTGATAATTCAAATGCTTCAAAATCATTCATTCTACCTGCTTCAATATCAGCCTTATAGTATGGATACATATATTGATCCACACGTCCTATAGACATACCTGTTTGGTTTTCTTCAACTACTAGTAAAGATTCTATAGTCCAAACTGCTTGCATTGCTTCCCAGAATGTCTCTGGTTTATGAGCTGGTACTCTTGCGTTAACTTCAGATATTTTTTTAAGTTCTGCTTTACGCTTAGGGTTTGTCTCTTTAGCAGCTAATTCTGCAGCATATTCTGATATACGTTTAGCATAAATCATTACACCTTCTGTAGTATCAATTACTGCTTTATAAAAGTATATCTTTTCTATATCATCAGGATTTTCATATTTAAGCTTCTCAAGGTTTTCTTTAGCATCACTTTGAATATCTAACATACCTTTTTTCATTAATATTACATCGTATCCTGGATTTGAATCTCCACCACCATTTAAAGCATGATATGAACAATCTGAAACAAAGGATTCACCTGAAAGTTCCCAAACACCTGCTTCTCTATACTGGTCTTCACAATATTCATCAACTGATTTACCTTGCCAGTATGGGAATAATTCTTCTTTCATTATTTTTTTATCTTCTTCTGAAATATAGAATGGATCTTGAGGACGACTACCTATAGTATCAATTTCATCTAACATCCATCTCCATGCTATATCAGGAGAGAAAGCCCCTGCACGAGGTGCACCACAAGGCGCTCCTACAATAAGTTCATTATCTTGAATTACTAAAGGTGCAGTTTCACAACAGTATTTAAAACACTTAGCACGTAATAATATCTTAGGCATACCAGGGTTTTCTTTAGCTATCTTTGTAATAGCTCTTGCACGATATGTTGTTATTGTTGGAATATGCTTTAAATAACTTTCCTTTAATTTTGATAAACGATTTGTTATTCCATCTGGAATTTCATCACCTTCATCACCTTTTACTGTCTTTTTAGCAGGTTCTTCTTTTAAGATTTCCTTTGAGATTCCCGCAAACATCTTCATTAGAGACTCACGTTCTTCAGAAGACATATTTTGAGTAGCTTCCATAAACTTATTTGAAAATTCACGAATATCCAATCTTTTACCTCTCATTCTTTAAATTTTTTACATATTTATAGTTTTATTTTTCATTTAACTTTTCCATTACTTTCTTTAATAGGATTTCTAAAAACTCTACATTATTTATATTGCAGCTTTCTTCTACTTCACTTTCTCTAGATAATTTAATATCTTCTATTGGTTTGTTCTTAATTACTTCATTAGCTTTACGTACTCCATAACCAACTTTTCTAATATATATTAAATTTCTTGGTGAAACGTTATCAGATGTCATTCCATGTCCTGCTGAACCACTTCCTAATGTCATTGAAGGAAATAAATTAGTAGTTGCTCCCATACTTCCTAGTGCTCCTGGTGTATTTACTAATACCCTGCCTACTGGTTTTTTTAGTGCAAACTGTCTAATAACTTCTTCATCTCTTGAATGTATAATTAAGGTATGTCCTTGTCTTTCACTTAGCAATAATTCAATACACTTTTCACAAGCGTGTTTCCAGTCATCTTCAATGTAATATGCTAAAACTGGACAAAGCTTCTCTTTAGCGTAAGGGTTATTCTTTGAAACATACTTTTGTTTTGAAATAAGGATTTTTATATCATTAGATACAATAAACCCTGCTTTCTTTGCTAGTTCTTGTGCCGTCTTACCAATAAAATCTACCTTATTACCTTCATTATTACAGGAAAATATTAAACCAAGTTTATTTGATTCTTCTTCATTCATAAAGTAAGCGCCACTTTTTTCTAATTCAATTTTCACTTCAGGTTCTATAACGCTATCTACTACAATTGACTGTTCAGCTGCTGAAACAATTCCATTATCAAATGTTTTACTAGCTATTATATCTTTAACAGCTTGTTTTATATCTGCTGTACGTTCTATAAAAGCTGGTCCATTACCATTTCCGCCATATATTACTGGTTTTCCAGACTTATAAGCTTCTTTTAGTAAATTTGGTACACCTGTATTTATTATTAATGAAGTATCTTCATGATTCATTAATTCCAATGTTCCACTTTTTGTAACATTATGAAGATATGCTAGCGCACCTTCTGGTAACCCACAACTTTCAGCTGCATTAATTAAGATATCTAAAGTTTTTGAAATTGTATTCTTAGCTCTTGGATGTGGCGAAAATATAATAGCATTCCCTGATTTTATTGAAATTAAAGCTTTATAGATTGTGGTGGAAACTGGGCTTGTTGATGGACAAAATCCTATTATCACACCCATAGGTACACCTACATCCATTGTTTTATTTTCTTTATCCTCACTAATTATTCCAACACAATTCATACCTTTTAACCTATAACTTAGGTACTCACAAATGAAATTATTTTTTATATATTTATCTTCCCATTTTCCATAATCAGTTTCATTACTAGACATCATTGCAAGTTCTGAAAGATGCTTTTCTATCTCTTTAATCATTCCTTCAACAATTTCATCAAGATTTTTCTGTGAAAAAGTTGCTAATTTCTTTTGAGCTTCACGAGCATTTTCAACAAGAATCCTTGCCTCTTGCATGGAGAGTAAATCGTTATCTATTATATTCATTTTTTCTCTCTCCTTTTTATAAGAAATAACATATTTTTACCTTTAAGGCATTAAGTTTGTAATTTTATAACGTTCAATAATTTTTTCAAGGTCTGGATGAGGTCTTGCAATAACAACTGAACTATAAAGATTTCCACCTTCCATATCTTCAACTGCTTTTACTCCAGCTTCAACTGCTGTTTTGCAGGCTCCTACATCTCCACGAACAAGTACCGAAATGTAACCTGATGCAACATTTTCATAACCTATAAGTTCAACATCAGCTGCTTTGCACATTGCATCTGCTGCTTCTAAAACAAAAACCAATCCAAAAGTTTCAATTAATCCTAAAGCTTCATAACGAGCCATTTGAACACCTTTCCTTTCATTAAATTTAAGAATCTATATCATGTACTGAAACAATATCTCCAACTTCTCTAATAGGACGTGGCATAACATTCTTTGCTGTTAGCTTGCCTATTGCACTTGCTGCTTCAGCACCTGCTTCTACAGCAGCTCTAACTGCTGCTACATCTCCTTTAACCATAACTGTCACTAAAGTGGATCCAACATTTTCATATGAGATTAATTCAACATTTGCAGCTTTTAGCATTTTGTCAGCAGCCTCAATTGCTGGAACTAATCCTATTGTTTCTACAAGACCTAATGCTTCATCACCATAATATCTCATTTATAATTTCCCCCCTTTTTTCCTATTATTTTTTACTCTTTAATATAATTTAATTATATTTCTTTCCCCCTAGAGGAAAGTCAATAACTTATTAGTCTTGAATATATTTATTTATTGTAGCTGCTCCTTCTTCTGGTGCATGATAATAAACTCTTAATTCACCATCTTTATCCATATCAAATCTTGTTTCTTCAAGAAGTCCATTTGCTTCAGCTGTCATTAAAGCTGCAATTACGTCTTTCTTATTAAGAGCTTTAAATTTACCATATACACCTTTTAGAGAATTAATTACATCATTAGCGCAAGCTTCCTCTACAGTAGTAAAATGTTTTAATATTGCATAATTAAGTGGCTTCATAGTTGTCTACCTCCTTATCCTTTTTTCTAAATAAATCCATTGGATTCATAGATACTGTAAGGATTCCAATCATCATTACTATAGCTCCAATCCAAGCTACAAGAGGTAATGACCATCCCTCCATTCCTCCATATACTCCTAATACTAATAAACACATTAATGGTCCGAAGAAAGAATAAGTCCCGTTACATGCAGTACCAAGTCCTGCTCCACACATACTGTTTCCAGAATACCATGTCATAAATGTCATAAATGATAATAGTCCACTTAAAGCAAACCAAATCATTGCTGGCCCACTTGTAAATGCTTTTGCAGCAAGGCCTAAAGAAATATCCATTCCACCAGCCATAATTCCGAAAAGTGGAACTAATATAAATAAGTTTGCTATTCCAGATGTTACTTGACGAATACAAATACCAATTTCGGAATCAATCATTGCTGTACCATATCCAGCTACACAACCTTCAAATCCCCATCCAACAGCTGCAATAAGAGCTATTAAAATACCAACTAATGTATTTGATGAAGGATCTCCACTAATTCCTGCACTACCAATCATGAAACTTGCAAATACACATATTGCAATACCAAGACCCATACGTTTATTTAATTCCTGCTTATATAAAACCTTACCTAATATAGCAGCAATAGCAGGACAAAGTGCTGATATTGGAACAACTATTGATCCAGCCATTTGAATAGCTATAACATAAGCAGTACCAGCTATAGGTCCTCCTATAAGAGCTGCTAATATCATCATTCTGCCTGGTTTTGTATTAATACATCTTATAAAGTCACCAAATTTTCCCTTAATTACTGCATATGAAAGTGCCCACCCAGCACTACATACATCATTTATTGCATTAGCAAGTGCCGCTAGCAAATATGCTATTACAAAAGCTGATAAACCTGCTGTATTTTCTCCATACCAATCACCCCAAACACCTTTGGTCATACCCATAGTTAGAAATGCTGTATAGAATCCATACGCAAGTCCTGAAAATAAAGCTATGGATATACCCTTTTTAAAGAAATCACTTGATAATTTCTTTTTGGCAGCAACAGCTTTTAAGTTTTCTGATTTTAAAACTCCATTCATAAAATTAAAACTCCCCCTCATTTAAACGTTATCACGTTTATTTTTATATTATCATTAAATAAAGATTTATAATGATCATAAAAAAGTTCTTTGATTTGTGATTTTATAATTTTGCATACTATATATGTTACTGTTTTGAAATTGTCTCATAACTACTTATCTTATTTATGTTTTATTGTTAATTAAATTATAGTCCTTTCCCCATAGGGGAAGGTCAATGCTTATTTTATTATATTTATTTTGTAAATTTTCAGTTCTAAATCTTTTCTAATTAACCTTTTGATTAATTATCTCTATCCTACTGTCTTGAAGGCTTTAAGATAACTATTTAAGATTTATAATCATAATTATCGATGTAAACTTAATAGGTTCAAAATAAAAAAGGCATCCTAAGAGCTAAATTTATATCAATTTAGTACTTAAGATACCTATATCTAATTTCTATACCTTGTCCATGGGGTAACGTTTTCACTACTTGTTTTGTTTTTTATCTTTACTAACTTTAACCATTATCTCCGTTACAAATTTATCAATATTTTTAGTTGTCCAATAATCTGTAACGTATCTTTCATATGATTTATCTTCATGTTTATATCCATTTTCCTTTGACCAATCACTTATCTTTTTATATGTTTCATTAAGAGTTTCATGGGAACCTACATGATAGCAACAAGCCATCATACATCCTCCAAATTCAACTGTTTCATTATCTTTACACTTTAATATCGTTTCTTGCATTATCTTCATCTTGTTACAAGTTCCATTCATCTTACCTTCAAAGGAAGGGAACTGTATTATTACAGGGCCAGTTATTGCATTTTTCATACTTTCTATATAATTGGTAAACTCTATATTTATTATAGAATCCATATAATCATACTTGAAGTCTTGATTTAAATAAATCATACTAGAGTTATCAATATATTTTACTGATACTTCTTTAAATTCATTTTCTATAACCATCTGTGCTTCAATTACAAGATCATACCAATCTTTTATAGATTTAATCTTTAAATTTATCTCTTTTTCTAAGTCTTTAAGCTCATCTATTTTATTTCTAAAACATTTTTCAACAACGGAATAGCTTGTTCCTTCAAGAAACTCTTTCATTTCTTCAAGCTTAAAACCACTCTGTTTATAGTATTTTATCATGGGTACTGATAATAAGGTTTTTTTACTATAATACCTATAACCACTTTCATCCGATACCTTGTCAGGATACAATATACCCATTTTATCATAATACCTAAGTGCCTTTTTAGATAGATTACATATCTCCCCAACTTTTCCTATAGAATATAATTCATGCTCTGTCATAAAACAACCTCCCATTGTTTATACAATTTCACTATGAAATCCTATTTTATTTTTAAAATACCATCTACATACATAACCTTGGTTTTATACTATAAATTATATTATTACTCCCCCCAGAAACTTATTTAGTATAAAGTTATATATCCTTTTCCTAATCGTATCTAATAATACTATAAATTTCAATATTTATTAATTTTATAAACTAAATCTTGTAAAAATCATTATTTAAAATTTTAGAAAAAAACCACCCCAAAAGAGTGGCTTAATTAATCTATTTAATTCCTTTAAGCTTATCTAATATCTTTAATAAATCTGTATCTGTTACTTCTCTAGGATTTGTAGCAGTACAAATATCTTTCATAGCTGCATCTATAATCTTTTCTTTTACTTCATTTAGTAAATTTAAATCTGATCCTTGCTCTTTTAAAGTAGTAGGGATTATTAATTTTTTTTGAAGTTCACTAATACATTTAATTAAATTATTAACTCCAATAGTTACTGTAGAAGCATGTAAATTTAATACCTTTGCTAATCTTTGATACTTTCTAGCTGCTAAATTATATTCTTTATTGTAATTATCTTTACTCAAATTAGCATTATATTCAATAACATATGGAAGTATTATTGCATTACTTCTTCCATGAGATATATGCAATTTTCCACCTATAGCATGTGCTAAACTATGTGTAATTCCAAGGCCAGCAGAGTTAAAAGCCATACCTGCTAAACAAGATGCATTATGAAGCTTTTCTCTTGCTAGTAAGTTATTTCCATCATCAAATGCTTCTGGTAAAAACTTAAAGGCCAAAGAAATAGCTTTTTCTGCTAAAGCATCTGAAAAATCATTAGCATCTTTTGAAACATAAGCTTCTATTGCATGGGTAATTACGTCCATACCTGTATCTGCTGTAATATTTGAAGGTACAGAAGTTACAAGTTCAGGATCAAGTATTGCTACCATAGGAAGAAGTGATTTATCTGATAAAGCATATTTTAATCCTTCATTTTTATCAGTTATTACTGCATATTGAGTAGCTTCAGAACCTGTCCCACTTGTAGTCGGAATGGCAAAACACTCTTCTATTTCAAAATCTGAACCTAGAAGTTTCCTTGAATACTCTCTTATTGCTTTAGCTGCATCAATTGAAGATCCCCCGCCAATAGCTATAATAGTCCTTGCTCCACAAGCTTTTAATTCTTGAATACCAGCAGCAATAATTTCTACTGACGGGTCTGGTACTATATCACTAAATATAGTTACCTCACAGTTAACTAGTTTGTCTAGAATCTTTGAAACCATTCCTGAAGATTCTATAAACTTATCACATACAATAAACACCTTTTTATCTTTTACTTCACTTAAACGATTTAAAGAACATTCTCCAAAATAAATATTGGTACTAACACTAAATTCTTTCATATTAAAATTCTCCCTAACTTTTTAGTTCATAAAATATAAATAATTTAGTTATTCTTTAAATTTCAAAACAATAATTAACACAAAATTAATTGTAATCACTCAAAACAAATCTTTATTTGTTAATTATACTACAACCCTTAATCAATATCAAAGACTTACTTTTACTTAAACCTTTAATTTATGCTTTGTGCTTTAATAAAACCATTATTGTAATAAGAATCTTATTAATTACATTTACTATAAGTTAATTAAATTTACTGATTTTAGCCCATTTAATATTATACTTTCTGTTAACAATGCCATATCTTCTGGAGATTCTTTAAGTCCATGCCTAACCCAATAATCTATTAATCCAATAGCTCCATATAAAATAAAGGAATAATACTTTTCAAAAAGGTCCTTATCTTTTGTTTTGAAAATATTAGACCAATCATTATAACCTCTGTCATATATTAACGATACTATTTTTTTAACAAAAACCATATCTCCTCTTTCACAAAGAATTACCATATAAAAATCACTATTTTGACCTATAAAAGTAAATATATCTTTTATTATAGGTTTTGTTTCAATTTTATCTGGAGAAATCTTATGAGCTAAGATTACTTTTTCAAATTCTTCAAAAAGTTCTTTTTCAATTTCCTCTAACATATGAAATACATCTTTATAATGCAAGTAGAATGTTCCTCTATTTATATCTGCTTTTTCACAAAGCTCCTTTACTGTAATAGAACTTATATTTTTTCCCTTCATAAGGTCAATTAAACTTTTTCTTAATACATCTCTTGTTTTTCTTACTCTTCTATCACTGCTAACCACAAAAACATCCCTTTCTGAACATTCAAAGGCTTTTATGTTGATTAATCAACTATTTGAATAACATTGATTATTGCCTTCGAAACTTACTGTAATTATAATAAATATTGCATCCAAAAACAACACAGTGTTCAAAAATGCTCATTGATTATATTAAAAATAAAGGAAAGGTGATACTATGGATGACTTAAAACAAAATAAATCAAAATCACTTAAAATTATCAAATTTATAGCTCTTGCAGGAATAATATTAATTCCTACCATTTACACTACTGTTTTCTTAGGTTCGATGTGGGATCCTTATGGAAAACTAGATAAATTACCTGTAGCTGTAGTAAATTTGGACAAGGTCTGTGATTATAATGGTGAAGAACTAGCTGTTGGTAATGAACTAGTTAAAAATCTTAAAGAAGATGCTTCTCTTAACTTTAGTTTTCTAGATGAAGAAACTGCAAGAGAAGGATTAGATAAGGGTTCTTATTATATGTTAATTACAATTCCTGAAAACTTTTCTTATAATGCTACAACACTTTTAGAGGATAATCCTCAAAAGATGGAATTGCAGTATAAAACAAATCCAGGAAAAAACTATATCGCTTCTAAAATGAGTGAATCAGCAATTCAAAAGATTACAAATTCTATACAAAATAGCGTAACTGAAATTTATGCTAAATCTGTATTTGATGAATTTTCTTCAATAGGAATTGAGTTATCTGATGCTGCCGATGGTGCCTCTTTAATAAATGAAGGCTTAACATCTTTAAACGAAGGTTCTGACACTATTAGTTCAAATTTGAAACTTTTATATGATAGCAGTTTAACTTTTAGCGATGGAATAACCACATACGAATCTGGAATTAACAAGTATTTATCTGCTGTAGATGAAATACAAAATGGTTCTGAATCTTTAAATACAGGAATCAGTACTTTAAATAATAAAACTTCAACTCTTGCTGAAGGTGTAAAAACTCTTAATACTGGAGCTAATGATTTGTATGCAGGTTTGCAAGGCTATACTTTTGGAGTTAATTCACTAAAAGAAGGTGCTAATGAACTTAATTCAAATTCAAATGCTATATTAGCAGGGGCTAATAGCTTAGATTCTGGTGTATCGAGCTTAAATGGAGGAAGTGAAGGTCTTCTTGAAGGGCTAAATGCTTTATCTTCTTCTATAAAAACATCAGTTAATGATGAAAATAGTAAAAATATTAATACTTTAACTACTTCTTTAGATAGTTTAAATTTAGGCATCAATACTATTAATAATACTATTCAAAGTAGTTCAAGTAATGATTTAACACCTGCCTTTACAGGTCTTGGTACAAACTTAAATAATGTAGGAACTTCAGTTCAAAATTCCTCAACCTACATTAATGAAATTAAAAGTAAAATAGCTGAAATTAAGGATGCAGATTGGTTTAAAGCTTTGGATAAAGCTACCCAAGACAAGATTATAACTGATTTATCTTCTCCTTTAACTAATTTAGGTAATGAGGTAAATAATATAGCAAAAGAAACTTCCTCAGCTTCTAATAATTTAAATTCAGCTGTAAATGGAGCAACTAATGTTTCTAATCAAATTAGTACATTAAAAACAGCTTTGGGGAATCTTTCAAGTAATTCAGATGTACTTCTTTCAAAAACAAAAGCTACTATAACAAGCTTATATTCGGGACTTGAAACTGTACAAGCTACTTTAGATAATAAAGTAATTCCTGGAGTTAAATCTTTAAACTCTGGTATAGCTAATTTAAAAAATGGTAGTAAAAACTTAAATTCAGGGATTGAAGCTTATACTTCTGGGGTTTCTAAAGTTTCTGAGGGTGCTAATGCATTAAATTCAAATTCTAAACCTATTATAAATGGTGCAAAAAGCTTATCAACTGGAACATCTACCTTAAATACATCAGTTCCAACCTTAACCGAAGGAATTGGACAAATTGCTGAAGGTTCAACTGCATTAAATAATGGGTTAAATACATTATCATCAAATAACCCTTCGTTAAGGTCAGGAATTAGCACAATAAATTCAGCTTCTACATCAATATCTGATGGAGCCTCTAAGCTTTATAATGGTTCTGTTGAATTAAGCGATGGAGCTTCTAAGTTAGAAGATGGTTCAAAAGACTTAAAAGAAGGTCTTCAAGATGGTTCAGATACTGCTTCAAGTACTAAATTATCTAATGAGGCAAAGGAAATGTTTGCTTCACCTGTAGAAAGTGTAGAATCATTTAATTCCCATGTTGATAACAACGGTAGTGCAATGGCTGCATATATGATGTGTGTAGGTTTATGGGTAGGTTGCCTAGCATTATGCATACTATTTTCTACAGATAAAGATCTTAAAAATGGAAAAGAAAATCCAAAAGCATTTTGGCCTAAAAAAGCATTAAAACTTGCTTCTATATCAATTATTCAAGCAGTAGTTATGGTTAGCTTAATTATATTATTTAACGGACTTAATCCAGCTTACCTTGGAAGAACTTATTTAGTTGCAATAGCTGCTTCATTATCCTTTATGGCTATTGTTTACTTAATGAATATACTACTTGGAAAAGTGGGAAGCTTTATTTTATTAGTATTTATGGTACTGCAATTAAGTGGCTCTGCTGGAACTTATCCAATAGAACTTTCAGATAGTTTCTTCAATGCTATTCATAAATATATGCCATTTACTTATGCTTTAGATGGATTCAGAAATGGAATATCTACTGGACTATCAGTAGTTCCCCAAGTAGCTGTTCTTTTAGGAATAGGCATTGTTTGCTCAATACTTTCTGTAATTGTAATAATTAAGAAAAATAAAAGCACTAAAGCAAGCCTATCAGAATTAATAGAAGAAGCAATATAAAAGAAGCTGTTGCACAGATAAACTTGTGCAACAATTTTTTTATATCTTTTATTCATTCATTTATTCTAATGTTATAAAAATTCTCTATATTTAGGTTTATTACTTAATTTTATTGTTTTAGAATATTTGCCTTCTGTTTCAAAAATTACAATAGTATTTTCTCCAAGTTTTAATAATGGTGCAGGGATATATAAATACTCTGTAGGTCCCTTATCCCAAAACCTTCCTAAGTTGAATCCATTAATAAAGGCGCAACCTTTTCCAAAGTCATCTAAAATTAAAAATGTATCTGCTTTTTCAAATATATCAAACTTATATTCATAAAAACCAGGTGTATCTTTTTTATGAGCACGAGTAAAATCTACTTTATTAATATTTTCAAAGTCTAAAGAGTAGTGATTCCACCCTTGGTGAAAATGTATATCTAACATTACTCCACCTTTAATTCCTTTTTTTTGCTTTTGATTTCTTAATTGATAACCATAATTAATTCTTCCAGTGTTTTCTACCAAGATATCTAATTTATTATTATCTTCCTTATCAAAATCTATCTTAAACACTTGTCCAAGGTCTTCGCTTTCTTGAGTAATCACATGACTTTCATTAGCGTAGACAGAAGCTCTGTCATCGCAATCAACAATTCTAGCTCCTCTTAACTTTGTATCAACAGGTTTACCAATATTACTACTATATAAAATATATCCAAACCCTTGATTTAACTTTTCCATATTAAGAGTCATCTTATCGTAAATTGGAGTAGAAATCTTATCTAAGGTATTAAATAAAGATACTTTGTTTGATAAATCTACAGTTCCATAACTTTTAAATTTGATATCTGTTGAAAGGTTAAAGGTTGGAATATCTTTGTACTTTGAAATAACATTTTTAAATAATTCATATTTTGGTGTAGCTTCTCCCCATTCTGTTAATAAAGCATCATAATCATAAGATGTTATTTGTGGTTCTATTTTATTTTCATAATTTGCACCATTAAAGAATCCAAAGTTAGTCCCACCATGATACATATATATATTAACGCTTCCAAGTTTAAGTATTTCATCTAGTTCCATAGCCGCATCTTTTGGATCTCTTCTTATTATTTCTTTGTTCCAATGACTAAACCATCCGATCCAAAATTCCATACACATTAATGGGCCTTCTATATTATTTTCAGTCATGAATTCTTTTAAATTTCCAAGTTCTTCTTTTGAGTTTGATCCAAGGTTAGCTGTTGGCAATACACCTTCAGTAACCATTGATCCTGCTTCTAAAGCATCCTTCCATCCTCCATCTGATGTAAATAGAGGGACATTACAGCCATGCTTTAACATTAAACCTTTTATTTCCTTTAAATAGTCCTTCTCATTAGAAAAAGATCCATATTCATTTTCTATTTGCATCATTATAACAGGGCCACCATTAGTTATTTGTAAACACCTAATATGTTTAAAAAGTTCCTCATAATAACTATCTACTGCTGCTAAAAATCCTTGATATGTACTTCTTATTACCATAGAATCATCTTTAAGTAACCAATAAGGTAATCCCCCAAAATCCCACTCTGCACAAATAAAAGGAGCTGGTCTTAATATTACTAATAAACCTAACTCTTCTGCTATTTTCACGAAGGTTACTAAATCATTGTTTCCCTCGAAATTAAATTTCCCCTTTTTTGGCTCATGAATATTCCAAGGTATATAGGTTTCTACAGAGTTGCATCCAAGTAACTTTAACTTTTCTAGCCTATCTCTCCAATACTCTGGAACTATCCTAAAATAGTGACATGCTCCAGAAATTAATTTTATCTTTTTCCCATTTAAGTAAAACTCATCTTTTATTTGAAATCTATCCATATTCACTTCTCCTAACTATATACTCATTAACTTAATTATACTTATTAATTATAAACTGTAAATGTTTAACTATAAAAGTAAGTTCTTTTACATCTTCAAAGGTATTTTCTATTCTAGGGAAGCTCTGACAAGTTAAAGATAAATATTCATCACCATTATCTATAACTATATTACATAACCCCTTATTATTTAGAAAAGGACAACTTCCCTTTGTTTCTTTATTAAATATGTATTCTTTCCATTACTTTTTTTAAACCTTACATTATCTAAAAGAAAATTAAGATTATCATTTTCTCTCCATTTATTATAAGTATTAGTATCTACACTAATATCCCATCCCTTACAACAAGTAAATTTACACTTATCTGCTGTACACTTGAATTTCTTATATCCTTTTATCTTTATCAAAAGATGACTATAAATAAAACTTTAACAACTTTCTATGTTTAAATATAATTTATTTTCCCAATTTTTTTTATTTATATATTTATTTACACAAAATATCAATAAGTCAACCTTTCGATAAATCAACTTTTACATTTGCTTATGTTAAATAATTATTTAAATTGCACTTTAAATTCATAGTGTTACAATTAGATTATAATTAAAATGTTTATAAAAGGAGCGATGATTTTATGAAGAAAGTTAACTTACAAAAAAAATATCAATTATTTATTAACGGGGAATGGACAGAACCTTCAGATGGTTCAACTATTAAAACTTACAATCCATCTACTGGAGAACTTTTAGCAGAAATAGCAGATGCTACAGAACAAGATGTAAATGATGCAGTAAAATCTGCAAGAAATGCTTTTACAACATGGAGTAAGACTACCCCAATCGAAAGAGCAGCTATATTAAATAAAATTGCTGATATAATTGATGAAAATAAAGAGTATTTAGCTACTATAGAATCTATGGATAATGGAAAGCCAATTAGAGAAACAACAGGAGCTGATATTCCATTAGCAGCAGATCACTTTAGATATTTTGCTGGAGTTATTCGTGCAGATGAAGGTTCTGCAACAGTTCTTGATGAAAATACATTAAATATAATATTAAGAGAGCCACTTGGAGTTGTTGGACAAATTGTACCTTGGAACTTCCCATTCTTAATGGCAGCATGGAAATTGGCTCCAGCATTAGCTGCAGGAGATGTTTCAGTATTTAAGCCATCAAGTACTACTTCATTAAGTGTATTAGAACTTATGAAATTAATACAAGATATTCTTCCTAAGGGAGTAATTAATGTAATTACAGGTAAGGGTTCTAAAAGTGGTGAATATCTACAACACAATAAAGGCATAGACAAATTAGCCTTTACTGGATCTACAGAAGTAGGTAGACAAATTGGAATTTCTGCAGCAGAACGTATTATTCCTGCGACTTTAGAACTTGGCGGAAAATCAGCTAATATCTTCTTTAGTGATACAAATATGGATATTGCTCTTGAAGGTATTCAACTAGGAATTTTATTTAACCAAGGACAAGTTTGTTCTGCAGGATCTAGAATTTTTGTACAAGAAGATTTCTATGATGAATTTATGGAAAAATCAATTGAAGCTTTTGAAAAAGTTAAGGTTGGTAACCCATTAGATTTCAATACTCAAATGGGTGCACAAGTTAGTGAAGCCCAACTTAAAAAGATTTTAAGTTATATAGAAATAGGTAAAGCAGAAGGCGCTAAAGTAGCTACTGGTGGAGAAAGATTTATTGAAGGCGATGCTAAAAATGGATACTTTATGAAACCTACATTACTTACAGATGTTACTAATGACATGAGAGTGGCTAGAGAAGAAATCTTTGGACCAGTAGGTGTTGTTATTAAATTTAAGACTGAAGAAGAAGTTATTGCCATGGCAAATGACAGTGATTATGGTTTAGGTGGAGGAGTATTTACTCGTGACATAAACCGTGCTGTTAGAGTTGCAAGAGGTATAAGGACAGGCCGTGTATGGGTTAATACTTATAATTCATTCCCAGCAGGTGCTACCTTTGGAGGATATAAAGAATCAGGAATAGGAAGAGAAACTCATAAGACTATCTTAGAGGCTTATACTCAAAAGAAAAATATTATAGTTAATTTATCTGAAACTCCTGGTGGAATGTATGTAAAATAATTATCTTAAATGATATAAAAATGGACAGTCGCATCAGTGGATTAAAAATCTGTTAGCAACTGTCCATTTTTAAATTCATAACTATTTAAATTTAAAGTATCTATCATATATTTTGCTCTTATATATTCATTACTACTTTCATCATTATCCTTGAGAATTATTTCTCCACTTGCTATATTATAATCACATTATTATCCTTCGTCATAACTCTTAGCTCATTAGATGTAATACTACCAATAACATGCGGGGAATGAGTTGCTATTATTAATTGATTGTTATGTCCTATTAGCTTAAAGTTAAAAAACACATATACTCAAAGTCTAATATTTCATTTTTAAAGGTATCTAATAAAAAATCTATTACAGCATCAGTATTATTACCTATAATCCTTGAAAAAATCACGGTATAATCTTTTATATCTTGAATGTTAATTTCCTTTTTTATATTAATATAATATCTCAAAAACACAGCATATCTTACTAATAAATATTCTAATATAATCATTTCAAGAGAAATAATAATTTCTTCTATATCATCACTAATACAATTACTTAATATTTTAGATGCAATAATATTTTCTATTAATCCGTTATGCTCTTTAAATAAAACCTTAAATTCTTTCCACGCTTTAAAATTTTCTTCTATATTTATTTCTTCACTAAAATTATAAATCTCCTTTAAAGCTTCTTCAAAAATAGGAACATTTTTATAGTTTTCTATTATATCTATAAATAATGTATTTATCTCTTTTAAATATTTTATAGTATCTGAATTCCCATAATCCTTGTATTTACTTAATTCGTCTTTTATATAACTTTCAAGCTTATAATTTTCTAAAAAATCTATTAACCCTTCATAATTTAAATCATCACTATCAAGAATATTAAAAAGCATATCATAAGAAAGAATAAGTTTATTTTCTATACTTATATCTTCTTTTTGAATCATATTAACTAAACTCTCCCTTATTTTTAAAGACCCTAAATCTTCAACGTAAGAGAGAGAATAATTAGAATCTATAGATATTTTTTCTTTCATATCACTAATTATGTTAACTGCCTCAGGACAAGAACAAGATAAAGTAATCTCTTTTACATCTTCAAAGCTATTTTCTATTCTAGGGAAACTCTGACAAGTTAAAGATAAATATTCATCACCATGATCTATAACTATATTACATAACCCCTTATTATTTAGAAAAGGACAATTTCCCTTTGTTTCTTTCTTTATTAAATAAGTATTGTTCCCACCACTTTTTTTAAACCTCACATTATCTAAAAGATAATTAAGATTATCTTTTTTTCTCCATTTATTATAAGTATTAGTATCTACACTAATATCCCAGCCCTTACAACAAGTAAATTTGCACTTATCTGCTGTACACTTAAATTTCTCATATCCTTTTATCTTTAAGATATTTATTCCTTCATTCATATAATAACTCCAAATTCAAATTTAGTTTTAATGTAATTATTATAATAGAATTACTTTCTTTTGTATTGTTTTTTATAATTAAAACCTAAACTCTTAGAGAACCTCCGAAACCTCTTGCAGCATATCTAGTTTTGCTTGTACTTTATCCCATTCAAGTCCTTCATGGCGATTTAAATTTTTCTCAAACCGCACTTTTAATATTTTAAGTATTTATTCTTGTTGTTCATCTGACATGTTTCCTTTTTCATCTCTCATAGTAAATCTCTCCTATTATTATTTTCCTCAAAATAATTTCTTTGTTCA
>JARIDB010000139.1 GCA_029257045.1 Clostridium sp. | reverse complement strand
TGTCACGTCATATCCTTGCATCTTCATATATTCAGTTGTAACTTCAAGTATATTTGGTTCATCTTCTAAAAATAAAATCTTAATCATAATTCTCTACTCCCACAAAAATAATTTATAAAATAATTATATTTTAAATGAAATAATTCTCATATATTTCTAATCTTAATATTATAGTTTTTAAATCATACATTAATTATAGTTTTTCATTATGAATTTTGTGTGAAATTAGCATGCAAATGGATTATTTATTTATTTATTATTCTTCTTAAATATTAGATATAAAAATTATTAAAGATATGTTTTAAATTGAAGATTTTATTATAATTTAGAATTGTATTCGAAATCATCTAAAATCTAAGATTTAAAACATATCCCTTATTTTATATCTTGTTCCTGTCTTGTTTCTTTTTAAGAAGAGATGAGGTATCAATATTGTTAATTGAATCCTTATCCTTCTTCTCTTTTGTAGGTTTTTCTTTTTTAGTTTCTTGTTTTATCTTTTCTTTAAATTCTTCTTTAACTAAAACTTTTTCCACTGGCTTTTTATTTTCTTTTTTCATTTCTTCTATTTTAGCTTTTTGTAATCTTTCTTTTTTATTTTTTGTTTTGTTGATTTTATCTTTTTTCTTTTTGCTAAGGAATCTAGCAAAATCTAAGTTTAATCTTCTATAAGCTATATCAATTAAAAATAAGATTAAAGCTATTAATAAAAGTGGATTAGTTAAGTTTACTTTCTTATATTCTTTTTCAAGCTTTCCTTGGAAAACTTCTTCTGCTTTTGTAATGAAGTTTCCTTTTGTATCGCTTACAACTACATCTAGTTTTTCAGCATTTTTGTTGAATTTGTATTCGTCAGAAAATTGCATTGCTAAAGCTCCATTATAAGTGCTTTTTAATTCTCCTCCATCATTTTCTTTAATACTGAAGTTATAGAAACCTAGATCAGATATTGGAACTTCTGCTTCATACTTTCCTGGTTCAACTTGAGTTAAATCAAACTCTCCGCTTTTTCCTTCTTCTCCATTATAGATACCTGTAACTTTTCCATCTTTTGAAATGTTATCATTATAAAACTCTATTTTAGCCATATTTCCATCTTGGCTAATGTTTAAGGTTCCTTCTCCATCATATTTAGGTATTGTGAAGTAAATCATGTTTTTTATTAATTGTGGCCCATATTCCCAAGCTAAATAATTTTTACTCCACTGACCATTTATATCTGAAGTAAAACTTACAGTTCTCCCTATACCATATTCCATAGCCGCTAATATAGGTTCATCATGGTTAGAAGATAATATTTCTACTGCATTTTCTTTAATAGAAGATCCTATATATCCAAGTAAACTTGGAATTCCACTTGAAGTTTTAACTCCTGATAAAATTTCATGGTTACTTAATATTTTAGGAGTAAATTCTTCATTCATTATATAAGTTCCAGCAGATAATAGAACTTCTTTAGCAAATATTCTAGGAATATCTGTATAAATATCTGTGTAATAACTTCTACCTTTTCCTATACTTGCTAATTGGCTAAGTAAATTTGAATTTGCCCCTTCTCCAACAGCTACAGTAGAAAGAGTAATATTATTACTAAGAAAGTTATCTAATAATCCGCTATAACTTTCAAAATTATAACTATCCTGTCCATCTGTTAATAATATTGTGTGCTTTATCTTCGCACTACTTTCCATTTGAATATTATAACCTTGTTCTAAAGCTGGATAAATAGATGTTCCACCTCTTATTTGTATTCCTGATATAAGAGCTTCTATATTATCCTTATCTGTTACCTTTTGAATAGGAACTACTACGTCATAGGTATCATCAAAGGCTATAACAGAAATTTCATCTACTTCTCTTAAGTTCTCTAATGCCTTTATAGCAGCTTCTTTTGCTAGTGTTAGCTTACTAACCCCTTCACCTTCAGCACTCATACTACCTGATTTATCTATGATTAAATTTATACTAATAGCAGGTACTTCATTCTTACCTCTTTTGTCCATATAAATTGGTAGTACAGTTTCAATAGGAGTATCTTTATATCCTCCTAAAGCATAAGAATCTTCTCCACCAAAGGTAACAATCCCTCCACCATAATCTTTAACATAGGCTTCTATATTATTTGAAAAGCCTTTATCTAAATCATCTCTATGAACATTATTTAATATTATTGTTTTAAATTCTAGGAATTCATTTAAAGTTGATGGTGCTGACCCTGGTGATACTACTTTTATATTAGCTCCTGAATTAGCTAGTATATCCTTAAGCTGAGTAGAATCTCCATTTACTCCATTAACAATTAGGATATAAGGTTTATCCATAACATTTGTAAAGGTACTTCCCTCATTATTTATTTTATTTGTATCTCCATCAGCTTCTATTATTACTCTATAATTTTTAAAGCCTCCTGAATTTTGTTTATCCTTAAATACAAACTTATTATTTCCCTTTTGGATTTGAACTTCTTGCTCTCCCACTTTACTTCTTCCTGAAAATAAAGTAAGTTTTGCCTTTGTAGCATAATTTGCACTTATACCAATAGACACTGAAAATTCTTCATCAATTGCAATATTATCTGGTACTTTAATTGAATCTATATATACTTCATCTCCTGAAATACCAGAAACCTTATATACTTTAAAATCAACTTTATTTTCATTAATTATAGGAATAGTTTTTAAAATATCACCTTGATTTTCTTCTCCATCTGTGATTAGAACTATTCTTTTAGATGCATTTTTATCTAATAACCCTAAGGAACCTTCTATTGCTTCTTGCATATTAGTAGCTGTTGTAATAGGTTTTTCTCCTATAGATTTATAGATTTTCTTTTTATTTAAAATCTTATCCACCCTAGAATTGTCTCCAAACAAGACTACTCCTGCCTTGTTTCCTTTAGGCATATTCTCTACTGCTTCTTTTATAAAGTCTTTTCCTGAAGATTCAAAATCTGCTATACTTTCTGATACATCAAGTAAAAATACTGTAGATATATTCCTTCCTTTATAAGAAAAAGTTAGATTACCTAAAGCTAATACTAAAAGAATAAAAATCATTATTCTACTAATTAAAATAGCTATTTCATTTTTCCCAAAAGGTTTATATTTTTTATAGCTATAGTATATAAAAGCAAAAACTAATGGTAGAAGTATTAAAAAGTATAAGTTTCCTATTTCTATTTTCATATTCTTCCTCCTTAATTTCCTCTCTTATACATTATCCATTCAAAAGCTACAACTAAAATTCCAAGGATTATTAAAATAGGTGTTAATTTAAATCCTTTTTTAAGATCATTTCTTATAGAATTTATATTTTCCACTTCCCCTATACTCGAAGTCCTTGTATCACTTTCACTTTCTGTCGGATAATTAATTGAAAACAATTCTTTTTCTTCTAAAGATTCTGCTTTATAAATTCCAAGATCTGTTGGCTCTATAAACTCTCCTGATTTAATTTCTTTAACCTCTCCACTTGGATAAGTTACTTTAACATTTTCATCTATATTTAAGGATTTAATAATGATTTTATCTTTAGGTTTGTAATTGCTTTTACCAACCATTCCCCTAGATATTAAACTTTCTCCTAATTCATAAATTAATATAGGGAATTCTTTTTTAAGAACAAAATCACTATCATGTAAATTAAAGGAAAGGGCAGCAATGTTTTTATTATCTAATTCTCCTTTAAATCCAATATAATCTTCTGAAACCTTTAAAAATCCTCTTCCATAGTAAGGAACTTCTATAATTCCATAGTCTGCTACTGTAAATGCCATTTCTCCTAAATAAGAAGATATTTCCCCGGCAACACTTTTTGCTTCTCCAATTTCTCCACCTTTTAAAACTTTAAAATATACATTTGAAGATGGATTTATAAATAGTATGTTTCCACTCTCTGGCATAACTTTAGGCGTTACTCCATCAAAAACATATAAATCATATTTATCTATAGAGTTCATATTTTCTATACTATTTGTTTTATATACTTCTGAATTACTAATACTACCTAAAGCCTTTTCTAAAAATAGATTTTGTTCTGTAACTAGTAAAACTTTATTTATCTTCTTATTTCCTACTACATGAATATAGGAATTATCTTCTTTTAATAAATCTTTCCTTGAAAGTTCTCCCTTTAAAGTTTCAGATTTTATAGATGAAAATTCAAAACTTAAAGTCTTACTTTCTCCTTCTTTTAAGCTTAAAGCTTCAACAGCTGCTAAAGTATCCCCATCATAAAGGGAAAAGTCTCCTTCATAACCTCCTGTTCCTCTATTAGTTATAGTTGAAATAACTTTAACCTTATCTTCAAAGAACTTATGAGATATATTATCTATTGAAGAATTCACCCCTGTATTTCCAAGTGATATAACTTTTCCATTTAAATCTCCTAAGCTAAAATCTCTATCTGTAAATACAATTACTTCATATTCTTCCCCTATACCTTCTCCTATAGCTTTTAGAAAGGATATACTTTCATTTATATCTCCAGTATTATAGGTTTTACTAATACCATCGATTAACTCCTTTGAAAGTTCCTTATTAAAATCTCCATTTTGAAGTAAGGTACTAGTACCACTAAAGTTGATTATATAAGTATTGCTTTCTTTATTTGTTGAATCTAATAATTCTTTTGCAAGTTTTTTACTTTGATCAAGTCTTGTACCATCACCATATTCAACATTCATACTTGCTGTACTATCTATTACAACTATAGTATTCTTATAGCTTTTTCCTCCAAATCTTAAAAAGGGTGCCATAAGGCTTAAAATTAATAATAATATTATTATTATTTGCAAAAGTAGCATTATATTTTTTCTAAACTTTTCCCAAGGTGTATTTGCTCTCGTATTTTTATAAACCTCACTCCATAATAGAGTTGAAGATATTACCTCTTCTTTATATTTTCTTTTTAATATATAAAGTAATACTACTAGAGGAATATTTATTAATAAAAATAGAGGCCATAAACTAGTAAATCCCATAATATCATCCCCCTAATAAAGTACTCTTTTCTTTCCGAATTCACCTAAAATAATTTCTTCAATTTCCATAGAAGAACTTACTGGAATAAATTTCCCACCATATTTCTTTATTATATTTTCGATAGACTTTTGATAATTTAACAAGGTATTTTTATAGTCTTTTATTAATGATGGTGTTAAGCTAAGCTTAATATTTTCATTAGTTTCTGAATCTATAAATGTAATTTCATTATTAAATAAAGGATTAATTTCTTCTTCTGATAAAACTTGAACTACAATTATTTCTTGTTTTTTATAAGCTAAATATTTTAACCCTTCTTCTAAATCCTTAAGCCCTGTATTATTTAACAAATCTGAAACTATAACAGAAATTCCTCTTTGCTTTATATTTCTTTTTTTAATGCTATTAGTTAAATCTGTGCTTCCATCAAATTCTATCTTCTCTAAATCAAGTAGTATTTTTTGAAAAGTCTTACTTCCAGCTATAGTCTTTAGATTATCTGAATCTCCATTACTTAAAAGATTAATATTTACTCTATCTAAATTATTTAAGGCTATATAGCTTAAAGCGGCTATAATTTTTAATGATGTATTTTTTTTATTTGCTTCTCCATAATCCATAGATCTGCTTTTATCTAGGAAGAAGTTAAATACCCCTTCCCTTTCTTCCATAAAAACCTTAATAAAAAACTTATCAAATCTTCCATAGGCATTCCAGTCAATTCTTCTAAAATCATCACCTTTTACATATTCTCTGTAATCCGAAAATTCAACAGAAACTCCTTTAGCCTTTGACTTTCTACCTCCCTGATTTCCTGAAGATAGTTTTAGATTGATACTCATATTTATTTTACTTAGCTTTTTAAAAAAGTCTTCATTAAATACTTTTTCACCCATGTTTACACAACCTTTAAATCTTCTAATATTGTCTCTACTATTTTTTCTTCGTTTAATCCTTCTGTTACGGCATCAAAATTTAATATAATTCTATGTCTTAAAATGTTATTAGCTAGATACTTTATATCATCAAAGGATACATTAAGTCTTCCTTCCATTACCGCTTTTACCTTAGCTGAACTAATTATCCCTTGAGCTGCTCTTGGACTTGCCCCTACCTCTACATACCTTTTCACTAATTCAGAACTATCTTCAAGTTCTGGATGGGTTCCTAAAATAAGTTTTAAGGCAAATTCTTTAACAGAATCGGCAATTTTAACTTCTCTAATAATTTCTCTAATTTTAATTATTTCTTCCCCTTCTAAAACAGGACTTATTTCTACATTATTATTTGTTAATGTTAAATCCATAATATCCTTTAGTTCATCAAGACTTGGAAAATTAACAAAAAGCTTAAATAAAAATCTATCTAATTGTGCTTCTGGTAATGGATAAGTTCCTTCTTGTTCTATTGGGTTTTGGGTTGCTAGTACCATAAAAGGTTTTGGCATATCATAAGTCTTTTTACCTACTGTTACTGTTTTTTCTCCCATAGCTTCAAGTAGAGCTGATTGAGTTTTAGGTGTTGCTCTATTTATTTCATCTGCTAATAAAAGATTTGTAAATACAGGTCCCTTTTCAAATTGGAATGAAGTCTTATCATTTTCTTTAACTACAATATTTGTTCCAACTACATCCGCTGGCATAAGATCTGGTGTAAATTGTATTCTTGAAAACTTTAAGTTTAATACTTTTCCTATAATTTTAACTAATTGAGTTTTACCCATCCCAGGCATACCTTCTAGCAATACATTACCATCTGCAAATATAGCTATTAAAACATTTTTTATTATGTCCTTTTGCCCAATAATTCCTTTACTTATTTCTTCTTCACATTTTTTTATTTTATCTGAAACTTCTATTAAATCCTTCTCATTAATTTCCATAATTACTCTCCTCTTAATTTAATCCTTCAAAATAATTCTTAATTATATCTTTTAAACTTTCTGGTAAATTACTATTATTAGTTCCTTCTAAAGCACTATTTGTGTAATCTCCTATCACTTTGTCATAATTAACCTTGCTTCCATCTAAATTTAATCCATTTTGACTATCTATGGTTTGGGTATTTCCATTTTCATTTTTTTCTCCAGTTAAGTTTTCATCATTTCCTGTATCTCTTCCTGGAATAAATATTTGTTCTCCCTTCTTATTTTCTACATCATTTTCATTGCCTTCATTACTACCAGTATTCCAACCTTGGCCTTGTCCTTGTCCCTGACCTTGACCTTCTCCTTGACCTTGACCTTGCCCCTGTCCTTCTCCTTCTCCTTCTCCTTCTCCTTCTCCTTCTCCTTCTCCTTCTCCTTCTCCTTCTCCTTGCCCTTCTCCTTGACCCTGACCTTCGCCTTTAGCCTTTTCTTTTGCTTTGTTTAATGCTTCTTTTAAAGCTTCTTCATCTAATTCTCCATCTAATACAGAATTAGATGCTTTCCCCAAAGCTTCTTTTAGATCGCTGCTTTCCATATTACTTGCTGCACTAGCAAGAGCTTTTGATAGATTATTTAGTTCACTACTACTCATATTTCCTAAAGAGTCTTTAAGCTTTTCTAAAGCTTTTTCTAAAGCTTCATCATCCTTTGATAAAAGAGCTTCTGCTAAATCTTTACCTTCTTCTTTTTTAAGAAGTTCATTCACCAGCTTATTCATATCTTTTTTAGCTTCTTCTTCTTTTTTCTCTTTAAATTCCTTTAGTAAACTTTCCTTAGTCCTTTCTACAGCTTCTTTTCCCTTATCACTTTTAATAGTTTCTTTTTTTTCTTGTAATTTCATTTCCATTCTTTCAAGGACCTTTTCTAATTCATCTTTATTTTCTACTTCTTTAATTTCTTTTTTAGCATCTTCTAATACTTTCTTAATAGCTTCTTTTTCTTCTTTAGTTAGATCTTCATTCTTATCTATTCTTTTTTCTTCCTCTTCTATTTTTTTAATAAAATCCTCTTGATACTTATTAAATTCTTTAATGGAACTTGCTTCTTTTTTTACTGAAGTATTTATAGTTGTAGTTATAAAACAAAGAAATATTAAGGATATGAGTAATAAGATTTGTTTTTTGTCTATTTTTATTTTTAAATTTTCTTTTAATTTAAATTTCTTGATATATCTTACTGTATCTTCTTTTTGTGCTATTGAAATATTATCTTCTTCATTAATTAATTCTAAAGCTGTTGTTACCCTTTCCTTTAGCCCTTTTGAATCTATTATCAAAGCAACTCTTTTTTTATCTGGTGCTTTTATTAATCCATATATAAAAGTTATTACTAATCCTATTAAAATAACTGCCCCTACTACTTCATACACGTAAGGGAATATTATAAATAAAGAAGATAATAGTAATATTAAAGTTAAGCATAGTAAGTATTTTAAACTTACTATGCTTATATTAATTAAAAAGTTTGCTTTTATTCTTTTTGATGCTTTATTGATAAAGGTTAGGATTTCTTTATTTAAAGAATTCATAATTCTGCTCCTTTAACTTTCTATTGCTTTTTTACTCTTTCTTATTTTCTTAACTTTTTTATTTTTACTAGAAACTTTTATTTTCTTTTCATTTAAAGGATTTAATTTCCTAGCTGCAAGGAATATACAAATAATAGATATAACTATTTGTATTGCCATTGAAATATATTCTGCCTTATTACTTATATCAAGTTCCGTAAACATAAATCTAAAACTTGTTACTCCTACTTGATTAGATAGTAAACTTGCAAAACCTACTACAGGACTTAAATATATTATCTTGCTTACTTCATAATCATTATAATTTAACCCTCTACTCAGCCTTAACATAAACAGAAAATATACTACTGCAATTATTCCAATATAAATCCCAATTATTACAGCATAATTTAAAGTTGTTGCTGCCCTTGAATTTTTAGAATAAGTTGAAATTAAAACTCCAATTGATCCAACAAATATAGTATTTACAATAAAGAATACTATTAACTGGACAATGTTTAATATTTTAATACCACCTATTAAAGTAGATATTGAATAAATAGGTAATGTGCAAATTAATATAATTATTACTTTATTAGATGCTGCAAATAACTTACCTAAAACAATTTGAAGAGGAGTTAATTTAGTAGATAATAATATATCTAAAGTTTGTTTCTCCCTTTCTGAACATATGGAAGTTGCAGTTAAAGAAGGTACTAAAACCATTAAAAGCACTGCTTGAACTACTGCCATTAAAATATATAATGTAATAGTTGAACTTACATTTATTCCTGCAGCATAAAGCTCCTTACTAAAGAAGTTATAATATAAAAGAACTCCTGCTGATATTATTGTTATATAAGCAAAAAGCATAGCTGTAAATTTAGGTGTTCTAACATCTAATCTATTTTCATTTCTTAATACTGGATTTATTCTCATTATACTTCCTCTCCTTCCATATTATTTTCTGTTATTTGAATAAATACATCCTCAAGGTTTCCGTTACCTTTGTTAAATGATATAACTGGTATATCTTTTAATATTAAAGTTTTTAATATTTCATGGACATCATTGTCTCCTCCAATAATATTAGCCTTTATCTTGTTACTATCTAAAGACATTTCTTTAACATTTGGGTTTTCTCTTAAAATCTCTATAGCTTTTTCTGCTTTATCCATAACTGTAATAGTAAGTGGTGCTGAACCTTGAGCCATTAACATTACTTCGTCTACTGTTCCTTGGCATACTATTTTTCCATTTTTTATTATTCCAACCTTAGTACATATCTCTGCAAGTTCAGATAAAATATGAGAGGATACTATTATGGTTTTACCCATATCCTTAAGATTTTTTAATATTCCTTTCATTTCATATCTAGCCTTTGGATCCATACCTGAAGATGGTTCATCTAAAATTAATAATTCTGGGTTATGCACAAGACACCTTGCTAAGCAAAGTCTTTGCTTCATACCTCTTGATAAACCATCTACATTAGAATTCCATTTATCTTCTAAGTTTACTAGTTCTAATAAATCCATAGATAACTTTCTAGCTTCCTCTCCAACTATTCCATAAATTGAAGCATAAAATTCTAAATATTCTAAGGCTTTTAAATTGTCATAAACACCAAAGAAATCTGGCATATATCCTATCTTTTCTTTTAATAACTTATTGTTTTTTAAAGCATCTATATCATCTACATAAACTTCTCCAGAATCTGCTGATAAAAGCCCTGATACTATTTTCATAGTAGTACTTTTACCTGCTCCATTAGGCCCAATAAATCCAAATATTTCCCCTTTTTTTATTTCAAGATTCACTCCATCTAGGGCTTTAAAATTTCCGTAATTTTTTACTAAATCTTTAATTATTAACACTATTTAGCCCTCCCTTTAACAGCAATACTTGGTATAGCTCCTGATCCTTTTGTATCATCTAAAATAGTTTTTAGTTTAACTTCATTATTATTTATATAATTAGTTATATCTTTTATGGCCACATGACCACCTATCATTTTTAAGGGCTCAAACTTCTCTGTTTTATAGTTATAAATGTTTTTTTCAGAGCTATCTTCATTGTAATAAATATTTATATTTTTGAATTCTATACTTGCAATATCAATATTATTATCTATCTTATATCTAGAAATGATTTCGCCACTTCCATAAATACTTCCAGACGATTGATCAAAATGTATATTATTACCTACATATTCATCTCTTGGTGATATAAACCCAAAGGGAATATTTACATTACCTTCAGCATCTGTAGTATTTATTTTTATTTCTTGTGCTATTAACGTTGTATCTAATTTGGAAGTAGATTTTTTCCCAAAATTAATTCCATAGTTTACTTCCATATCTGTTACTCCAATTAACATAACCTTTTTAGTATCTAATATATAATTTGCTGTAGAGAACAAATTACCTTTTCTTATAATATTTTTATATTTTTCTTGATTAAGGTCTTCATCCTTTTTCCATCTTACATCATAGTACTTTTGTGTTAATGCCTGTCCGTAAGACTCAAGTCCATAGTTACCCATTTGTTTTAAACCTTCTACATTTATTTCTTCCCCACTTTTTATATCTCCAACTTCCCAAACACTTGTATTACTTATTATTAAAGCATTTTCTAAATCATAACCTAAATTATTTTTAATTTTTCCTGAAATATTTTCTCCTGATAAAACACTTATATTAACATCTAATGTAGGCATTATTTCTTCTTTTCCTATTACTTTAAATTTCTTTAAATCTAAAGCACCACTTCCCTTTACACTAAAGGATGCTCCCTCATCTTTATAAGTAGTTTTAATTCTTAATATACTTTCTTTCTTATTTTCATCACCATAATAATAATTATCTTCTTGTAATAAACTCATATCTAAATTAAAATCATTTTTGATTTCTAAATCTCCAGTATATTTTGATCCTATTCCTATTAAACCTGTTGATGTAGCTTTTCCATCTTCACTAATTTGGACAAAGTTAATTTGATTTAATATTGTATCTTTTAGCTTTGTTTTATAACCAAGTATATTTATTATTAGAGTAAAAGTTATTGCAATTATAGGTATTATAAACCAAGTATAATCTGTTTTATTTTTTCTTTTTAATACTCTAAAAACTATAAAACCTACAATTATTGCATATAAGGAAAAAACTATTATTAAAGTATTAACAGAAGCTACCTTTTCTACTGGAATATTATTTATTAATTCCATCCCTGCATACATATAATTTCCATGTCCCATATTGTTCTTGTTTATAACATTTTTACCTGCTAATAGATTTTCAATTAAAGTTTTACCTTTATCACTAGATATTAAAGGCTCTAGTCCTAAATCAAAAGTAGTAATAATAACTTCTCCACTACCTTTACTTACTTTATAAGCTAATGGTATATCATTACTTTCTAATCTAATCTCTGCTCCTTCAATTTCTAGGTTTGATACTAATAAATTTAGTTCTTCTCCAAATAAATCAACCTTTTTCTCTGAATAGCCCTTTGATTTAATGTTTAAAAAACTTTCCTTAATATTTTTAATTGTTTTACCTTCATTTGCTCCTGAAGATATTATTAAAGTACCCCCTTTATTTATCCAATTATTTAAAGAGTCATAATGTTTTTCGTTGAAATTTGCTAAATTATAATTATTAACTATTATTGAATCTAAACTATCAATATTTAGTGCATTTTCACCTATAAGATTTTCCTCTAAAGCTGCTGTTGTTAAATTTGTTATATAACTTTCATTTGATGATATCCCAACTGAACTTAAGTATCCAAGAGATGTTCTATCTTCTGTTAGCAACCCTACGAATAAATTGTTATCCATTACTCTACCTTTAGTAACATTTGTATTTTTGCTTATTAAAGTTTTGTTTCCCTCATCTAAATCAACTGTTACAAAACTCATATTTTCAGATACCTTTATTGGAATTATAACTTTTGAACTTGATCCTTTTTCTACTATAATTCCTTTACTATATACGTCATATTCGCCCATACTTCCTATTTTTACTTTTATATTAACTTCTCCGTCTATATCCTTATTTTCTGAAGTTACTTCAACCATAACCGGAAAGTACTTATTATATTTATAATTTCCATTTATTCCACTTGTTATAGATATTTTATAGCCCTCTTCTTTTACATTTTTATCGGCACTTACTGCCAGTCCACTTGAAAAAATAAAAATTGAAAGTAAAAATAACATAACATTTTTTATTTTTCTTATATTTTTTCCCATCATTATCCCCCTAAAATTACATATTTTGTATTCATATTTTTATTATAGCCTAAACTTTATAAGTTTTCTTTAATTATTTCTTAATTATTTCTTATTCTGCCAACTACATATACAAAATATGAGCATATGTAAGTTTACTTATTTTAAAGAACTTCTTCAATCTAATGCAAACTTTTATATATTTATATTCATAAAAAAGTGGACACATATAAGTTTATTTATTCCATAGTGACCCTCCAAGTCAACACAAACTTATATGTGTCCATTTAAAAACTAAAGGATGAAATTATATTAGTAATCATTAATTTTCATCTTGTTTAAGTTATTTTCTGCTTTATTACAGGTCTTATTTTCACATAAGTAATAAGTTGTTTCATTATCTTTTAACTTGTATTCATTTATATATTCAATTATATTCTTTAATCTATTTTTATTTTCTTCATCTTTAACTACAATAGTTAAATTAAAGGTTTCTTTATCCTTAACCTTTTCTTTTAATTCCTTTAAATCTTTTTTATCTTTTAGGACTACTATAAGCTCCTTACTTTTATTAATATCAAATGCTACAGCACTTAAAAAGAAAGAATAATTAACAGCGCCACCATGAAGTCTTTTTGAGACTTCCTTTAGATTTTCATATCCTAAGTCTTCTAATTTAGAATCTCCTGTTATTTTAGAAAGCCTTAAAATATTGTAAGCAGCTACTGAATTTCCTGAAGGAATAGCTCCATCATAGAATTCCTTTGGTCTTGTTATTAGTTCTTCTCCTTCTTCCATAGTCATAAAGAAGGCTCCATCTTTGTTATCTTTAAATTTATTTATCATATCTTCATTTAATTTGACTGCTTTTTCTAGATACTTAACATCAAAGGAACTTTCATAAAGTTCAATAAGGCCATAAGTTAAAAATGCATAATCATCTAAATAACCTAAATAATTTCCTTCTTTATCTCTATACCTTGCAAGTAGCCTGCCTTCATTATCAATTAAATTGTTATAAATAAATTCTACAGCTTTATCTGCCACCTTTAGATATTTTTCTTTTAATGTAATCTTATAAGCTTTACCTAATGCTGCTATCATAAGACCATTCCAAGAAGTTAGAATTTTATCATCTTTATGAAGGTTCATTCTACTTTTTCTGTATTTTAACATTTTTATATTTAGTTCTTTTATTTTTTCATCAAAAAAGTCACAATAACTTTTGTTAATTAAGTTAAGTATGTTTTTACCTTCAAAATTACCTGAAGGAGTTATACCATAATAATAATTATAATAAAAGCCATCTTCTCTTCCTAATACTTCTTCTACTTCTAAGGGATTAAATATATAGTATTTACCTTCCTCTCCTTCACTATCTGCATCCTCTGCTGAGTAAAATCCTCCTTCTTCACTTAAAAGTTCCCTAAATACATATTCAATTACATCTTCTGCTACCTTTTTATATAAATTATTTTTTGTAACTTCATAAGCTTCTAGATAAGCAATAGTTAAGAGAGCATTATCATAAAGCATTTTTTCGAAATGTGGTGCAAGCCATTGATTATCCGTAGAATATCTTGAAAAACCAAAGCCTATATGATCAAATATTCCTCCCCTATACATAGATTCTAAAGTTTTATTTACCATATCTAAGGCTTCATCATTTCCTGTAATCTTGTAGTATCGAAGTAAAAACATTATCTTATGTGGAGTTGGAAACTTAGGTGATTTACTAAATCCACCATAATTAGGCTCATAATCCTCCCTAATTTGGTTAAAACAGCTATCTAGTAAAGTTTTATTTAATTGTACTCCTGATGTTTTATAGGAATATATAGTATCTAAACTTTCCTTAACTTCTTTTCCTAAGTTTATTGCTCTATCTTTATTAAACTTCCATTCATCATTTATTTGCTTTAATAAATCTATCATTCCTGGCATATCATATTTTGAATATTTAGGAAAGTATGTCCCTGCGTAGAAAGGTTCTCCTTCAGGTGTTAATATTACATTAAGAGGCCATCCCCCTCTCCCAGTCATATTTTGACATACTGTCATATATATATTATCTATATCTGGTCTTTCTTCTCTATCTACCTTAATTGCTATAAAGTTATCATTTAATAATTCTGCAACTTCCTCATCTTCAAAGGATTCATGAGCCATAACATGACACCAATGGCAAGTTGAATAACCTATACTAAGAAATATTGGTTTATCTTCTTCTATTGCCTTTGCAAAGGCTTCTGATCCCCAGGGATACCAATTTACTGGATTTTCTGCATGTTGTAATAAGTATGGACTTTTTTCATTTATTAAGTGATTATATTTTTTCATTTAAACATCGCCTCCTTTTATTAGTTTCTTTATTTATTGTAATTATATTCTTACTGATAATATTTATCAAATAAAAGAAGTATTAAAATAAATAATTTATCTGCTTAATTTCTTTTACTTGTCTTTAACTTGTTCTGAATGTAAAAGAGTATTCTGTAAACTTCCACTTGTTTCTCTGAATCATAGAATATCTTTACTCTATCTTTAGAACTTTCTTCAACTTCTTCTATCTTTATTTAGTTTCTTGTTCCCCCATATCCCCCCGTTCCTCTTTCCGAGTCCCGAGTCCCGAGTTCCACGTTCCATTATTTATATGTTTCATCTTTCCAATTCTTTTATTTTTTAGTGATTTTCTACTACATATTATATATTCTGAATTCCATTAACTTTTAAGTGGAATTATCTAGCCTAGGATTTCCTAGCTTATCAGCCTATGATATCTTTCACACCTAGTTCTCTTAGCTTTTATAAATATTTCAATGCATGAAAAAAAGATTAATGCTCCATTACTGAAACATTAATCTTTTCAACTTATCTGACTACATTATTAATATTATGCAGTCTATTCTAATCTGAATAACTACTAACAACCTATGTTTTTGTTAAATTGTTTAATTAATCCTCTTATGCTGGTATTTTTGTAGTGAGCGCCCACCTATTTTGCAGTAAGTTTTTAAATATTGGTTATATCTACTGAATAATTGGGTTTAAAGTGAATGATAACACTTTGTTCGCTTTCTTTTCTAATGAACAACATCTTGTCAGCATCACATTTTATACTATCTACATCTTTCAACTTAAACTCAAAAATCGGTTTCTGATAACTATCATGATTTAAACTAATATTACACTCGAATTCATATATTGACATCGTCATTACTAATTTAAATCCTAAGTTATCATTTCTACTATAAATGAATACCCCTGCTTCATCATCAAATACAGATACAGGTTCATTCTCAAATAGTTCAAGTAACTCATATTCATCATACTTAATATACATTTCTTACCTCCCTAATTTACCTTGGAATAACGGTAACTACCTTACCATCTTGATTTACTATAACTTTTACATTGGCATTTTCATGGACGAAAGTGCCTGCTTTATTACCAGGTAATGCTTTAGTATTATTTATTGCATCTTCAATAACTGTTGGAGTAATTCCCATTGGGTCCACATACTTATTAATAAACTCATTGTATTCTTTAGTCTGAGGTTGTAAGCCCTTTTCTCTAGCGAGTTTAGTAGCTTTAGTTGTTAATTCAGCTCGTATTTCTGCTGTCTTAGGTGCCATTCTTTCAAGTGCATGCTCAGAATATTCCCTTCCACCTATGGTTGTACCACCCTTTGGTATGTTAGGAGTCCATTCAGCTTTACCCGTCCCCTCAGTAATATCATCCACTTTACTTCCACTACATGCTGATATATTAATTTCTGGATTCTTTCCTGTTATTTTACTTATAAAATCTTGAATCTTTGTACTTGCTTCATTTGATATACTTCCATTTGGTATTCCTGCAAATGAAACTTCATCACCTTTATTTAGGAATATTCCAATTCCATCTACTAGTTCATCCATTTTCTTTGCTACTGCTGGTAATATATCATCTACCTGTTTAAATAAACATGTTACTAATTCTCTTCCAGCTTTTGCACCAACTATTGGTAGCAGCATAAATATTCCTGTTAATATTCTCTCTGTCACTGTAAGTTTTTCTCCAGTAACCATATCAACACCAGTTATAAATTCTACTACATCTCTTCCATCCCCAACTATTGGTAAACATGATAATAGTAAGTCTCCAGCCCATTGCACACTATCAAATACTTCTTT
>JARIDB010000106.1 GCA_029257045.1 Clostridium sp. | reverse complement strand
ATAAAGGAACTGAATTTGCTCCAAAACAATTCACAGCTGAAAAAGATGGAACAGCTAATTTATGTACATGTACTAAAACAAAAAATGCACCATATTGTGATGGATCACATAATGAATAATAAATTTTAAAATTAAAAAGCCAATCCTTAATATAATCAAGGATTGGCTTATAAATTTTAAATTAAAATCCAAAATACCGGTACTCCGATTTTGATCCCTATCTGTCGATAGGTGGGTGTCCTCACAGATAGATCAATCGCCTTCAATGCCACGAAAGGACTCATATGAAAGTACATTTCCTTATCTAAATATTGAACTCCCTTATAAAAAATGTAGGTTCAAAATGGGAGCTTAACGCATATTTCAGAAATATAAATTATTAATTTAAATTTTCTTTTCTGTAAGATTATAATATCATACTTAAAGTTTATGTTCAAGAAGTTTATAGTGGTAAATTAATACGAGATTTTTAAAAATTACTAATATAATTTTAAGGATATCACATAATAATAGAATAAATATGAGATATCTAATAAATATAAAATTTATTAAAATTTACTGAATTTATATTAAAAATTTAAGGAGTAGTTATTATGAAGTATTCATTTGGAGTAGGAAATTTAAAAGACAAAGATTTCAAAAAAATATTTGAATTAGATAAAAGAAACTATGATAAAAAATATTTAATTAGCACTGAAGAAACAAAAAAGCGATTTAATAAAAATTCTAATATATACTTTTCCATAAGAGATATTAAAGAACGTTTGGTAGGATACATATCCGTTATTCCGCTTAAACATAAAGCATATATAAGATTAAAAAATGGTGAAATTGATAAAGAAGTTATAACAATAGAAGATATTATTTCACCAGATGAAGAAATAACTGATTTATATTTTGATTCTATTATAATAGATAGTAAATATAGAAAAGGTGGATTAGGTAGAAAATTTTCATTCTATGTTTTTGAACAATTACCTAAGTTATATCCTGAGTATAAAAGGATACTTGGGAATACAGTATCAGAAGGTGGATTAAAGGTACTAGAAAGAAGAGGTTTATATAAAATAGAAAAAGAAAACAATTCTTTAATTATTGTTGAAAAGGTTATAAAAAATAAGTCTTATGTAAAAATTAAGAATTATAAAGATAAAGATAAAAGAATTATTGAAAGAAAAAGAGAAAAATTATTTAATACTAATAAAATGGAAATTCTATAATATATTTGATAGTATATTAATTATAGGAATGATAAGGGATATTATAGAAAATTAATAATTAATATAAGGAGGAAAGTGTGATGAATAAAGGAATTATATTTGACTTAGATGGAACACTCTGGGATTCCTGCAAGGCTGTTACGGATTCATGGAATGTTGCATTAAGTCAATGTGAAGATATAGATTTTAAACTTAAAATTGAAGATATTAAAGGGGTAATGGGTAAAACAAATGATGAAATAGCTGAAATATTTTTTAAAGAACTCCCAAAAGAAAGAGCTTTAGAAATAATGAAGATATGCTGTGCTGTTGAAGATAAACATTTAGAGAAAACTGGTGGAACTTTATATCCAAAACTAGAAGAAACTTTAAGTAAGCTAGATAAAAATCATGATTTATACATAGTAAGTAATTGCCAAGAAGGATATATAGAAACATTTTTAAAACTATATAATCTTGAAAAATATTTTAAAGATTTTGAAAGTGCGGGTAAAACAAGTCTCTCTAAAGGGGAAAATATAAAACTTATAGTTGAAAGAAATAACATAGAACAAGCAATATATGTAGGTGATACCCAAGGGGATTATAATGCAACAAAGATTGCTAAAGTACCTTTTGTACATGCTGAATATGGATTTGGAACTATAAATGAAGAAACTGAAAAAATAGAAAAATTACAAGATATAATTAGAGTATCAGAAAGAATATTTAAAAGCATGTAATAAAAATCATAAGAAAAAATGTAAGGAATTAAAGTAGATGCTATCTTAAAGAAAGCTACTAAATAGAAATAAAAGAGAAAGAAGTATATTACAATTAATT
>JARIDB010000054.1 GCA_029257045.1 Clostridium sp. | reverse complement strand
GAAACTTTGTCCAGTATTACATATGTTAGAAGATGTAGGATATATGATAAAAAAATAGGAAAAGAAATAAAAATGAGCTATTTAAATAAAGGATGTGCTTTTTATGCACATCCTTTATTAAGTGGTCATTCCATGCCCACTAAGACGCCCGGGGATAACTTGTACGTAGTAACTTCAGTAACTAGCCCCTGATAAAGCGCCACGATGACGTGAATAAATAGAATTAGATATTATTTGTATATAAAATATTGTTATTATAGTCAATGACATACTTATATTAATAGGTGTGTTGTGGATTTTTTTGTTGATAAATAAGGTTATAACTGTAAATAAAACAATTGGATATAGTTAATTAGTAATATATAATTAAATTGAGATATATTGGAACATATCTTAATTCAAAGAGAGAAAAGGTGAGAGGATGTCAGTAGAAAATTATATTAAAATGAATGTAGCAAATGTATGTGAGAAGGTGTATGTTGCCCCTGAAATTCCAGAAAAAAAGTTAAATAATGCAATTTCAGCTATAGCACCTAATGTAAATCCAGAGTATGTTTTAGCAATAGCTGATTCAACACTATTTGGTAGTGCAAAAGAGGGAATAGTTTTTACTGGTGATTCTATGTATTTAAAATATGCATTAAAAGAAAAACAAGAATATAAGTTTGAAAATTTAATAAAGGCAAGATTTGAACTTACTAAAGAACAAAAGAGTAATGGGAAAGTAGAAGAAAAAAAACATATATATCTTCATCTAAACAACGAGAGAATAATAGAGCTTTCTTTAAATATGGTTGCAATAAACTATGAAAATTTAGTGGATTTAATTAATGGGATAATTAATGAATCTGGAGAAGAAAAGGAATATGCAACTACATCTCAAATGCTACCACTTGCAGCTATGGATAATGGAATAAAGGATGCGTATATTAAAATAATATGTAATTTCGCATATTCAGATGATGAAATAATTGATTCTAAAGAATATGCTGAAATAATTTCCTTAATAGTTAGGATTGATTATACTAGTGAAAATCGCTTAAAAATAAGAAGTTATATGTGTGATAATTCAGAGATTGAAGAAACAGAAAGTTTAATTAGATACCTTAATGATAAAGTTCCAGAAGGAAGTTTAGATGTTATAAGAAAATCTCTAATAAAAGATATACTTTATATTTACAAGATTAAAGATGATATTAATAATTGGAAAGAAAATGAGTTTTTAACTTCATTGCAAGCTAAGCTTAAAGTTAAAGATGAACATATTGACTTAATTATAACAGCAATTAGGACTGATGAAGAAATTCTATCATTAAGAAAAAATGATTCGGAAATAAAGAAATCTATGAAGGACTTAGCAGCTAAAGCAGGAGCAGTAGGGGTACCACTTGCAGCTATTTACTTCTCAGGATCAGTTGTTGGAATGAGTGCAGCAGGAATAACATCAGGATTAGCCACCCTTGGAATGGGAGGAATATTAGGATTTTCAGGTATGGTTACTGGGATTGGAATGGTAGTTTTACTTGGTGTTGGAACATATAAAGGAATAAAAAAATTCACAGGTGTTGGTGACTTAGAAAATAATAAACAAAGAGAAATGATGCTACAAGCAATAATTAAAAACTCTCAAAAATCATTAAATTATCTTATAGAAGATGTTAATGAAATTTCAAGATTGCTTATGGAAGAAATAAAAAATGGTTTAGAAACATCAAAGAAAATTGAAAAATTATCAGCTTTATTATCTATGATGAGTAAAGGTGCTAAGGTAACAACAGAAAAAATTGATTATGCCACAAGTGAATCTGTTATTTCTCATTTACCAAAGACATTAGATATGATTAGACTTGAAGAATTAACAAATGAACCAACTAAAGAGAAATTACGTGGGTATATACTATCTTGCTATTTTGAGCAAGAAGTAGATAATGATGAGGAAGAAAATAAGAATACTGAACTTGTATTAAATGATAAGCTTCCTTTAAGTCGACTTGAACAATTATATTCAATTTTAGAAGCTATTGGATATACAAATATAAAAGATGCAGCTTTAGCATCAGCAAAAGGAGCAGCTAAAAACTTAGTTAAAAATGTTTTTGGTAAGTAGGAATTTAAATAGAAAAGATTTAAAGGTGGTACACAATGTCCGAAAAATATATAGATGATGACTTATTAAAACAAGCTGGACAAGCAATGTCAGGACAAAAATATCAAGAACAAGCTATAGAAAATCAATTAAATAAAATTCAAGGATCCCTTAATAACTTATCAGAAATTAATAATGATAATTTAGATAACATTGATTTATTAATTATGCAAGCAGAAGCATTATGCCAAAAGCAAGGTTTAAATACTAATAATTATGAAAGCTATACTAAGGAAATAGTAACATTAACAGAAGAAGAAAGATTACAGCTTCAAGTTGAAAATCTTGAAATGCTTAGTACTGTTACAATCAATGATAATATTAGTTGGGAAGAATATATATCAAATATTAAAGAGTATGCAGAAAAAAATAATATTGATTTTTCAAGAGATCCATTTGAAGATTTAATGACTGAAGTTGAAAAAGCAGAAATAGGTAAAAAAATAAAAGAAGACTATACTATGAAAAAAGCAAATTGCGATAAGTATGATTACCTTATTGCAGCTTTTTGTGGTGTTTCTTCTGGATTAATTGATGCATTTTTTGTAGGTATGCCTAAAGAAAGTAAGTTAGGTAACTGGACTGATAAAAAGACAGATGAGATAGTAGAGAAATTTGCACAAAGTATATGGAAGTCTGATAAAAAAAATGAGCCTACCCAATCCAATTCAGCACCTAATGGTATTGCAAGTGCAATTGGATATTTAGAGCGTAGATTTAAAGTTAACTATGATGCTAGATATGTATCGGATTTAAATTTAGGTGATAATACTTTTAATATGAGTACAAGAAATCATCATCTAAAGTCATTAGGACATGCTCCTGATTTAATAGGATTATTCTTTTCTATTTTAGATCAATTTACAGGTAAAAGCAGTTTTATATCAGATGGTAAAATTATTAGAGTTGAACCTGTAGAAAGTAAGTTTGAGCTAATGGGAGGGAACTTCTTTGCCAAATTATTTTGTGGTTTTTGCAACTGGTTAGGACATATAATGTCTGATATTGCTGGGTCAAGTGGTACTAGGGGACACTCTAAAAATGGGAGAGGATCAGGAGTTGTTATTCCATTTTTTGAAATGTTTCAATTATGCAATTTTGGCTCCTTTAATGTAAATGGTGAACAAAAGAATTTAGCAGAATTATCTGTTAGTGTATTTGAAGCTGGCTATGATGCAAGGCATGGAGCAGCAATGGCAATACCAGTTTCAATTAATGAGATTATGATTAGATTACTTTGGGCAATTAAGAGTCATTTTTATCATAATAGAAGCTGGAAAGAATCTATACCTTTTGGTGATAAACCAGAACTTAGGCGGATGCTTTTAGTAGGGCATGGTTCATTATGTATTGTAGATGGAATAGATGCTGGATTACGTTCAGGTGGTGACATATTAACCTTTGCTCTTCATTTAAATTCAATAGCATGGTCAAGATTTGCATTTGCAGGACTACAAGAAATACGTGCAATTTATAATAAAAATGCTTTGAATATTTCAGCTATGGATGCAGATTTAGAGCAAGAATGGAAAAGGCTCTATATTTAATTCATTAAAATTAAATAAGTTAAAAAATTAGAATTATAACTATATAAAAGAGTCGATTAGAGTAATAAGTATTTACTTTAGTTGACTCTTTTTTAATTGAAAATTAAAGATTAAAAATAATTAAAATAAGAGATAATAAAACTATATATGCTAAGGCACCAGAAGAAGGAATACTAGTAGTTTTAATTAAACCTTCAGATACAACATCATTTAAGGTTTTAGAACTTTATAATAACAAGCTTAAATTAATTAATAAAATAGACTTTCAAGATATGGCACTAATAGCATTAGAAACAGCAAAGGAAAATAAAATATTAAAATATACTCATATATTAATAGATGAAAGCCAAGATTTAACAAAGGTACAATTAGAATTTATTAGAGAACTATATAATGAAAAATCATATTCAAGTATTACTTTTGTTGCTGATGTAGCTCAAAGTATATATCCACAGGCTTGGCTTACAAAAAATAGATCATTTTCATCAATAGGGTTTGATATGAAAGGAAAGTCTACATCATTAAGTAAGAATTATAGGACTACTACACAGATAGCGCAGGCAGCTTTTAGTTTAATTGAAGATGATGAAGAAATTATTGGAGACGATAATTTTGTAAAACCATCATTAATTGATAAGCAATGATTATATCCAGTATGTAGAGCTTTTAAGAACAAGAAAGAGGAAGTAAGCTTTATAGCAGCAACCATTAAGGAAGAATTGTTAATAAAATATGAGTTAAAGGATATTGCTATTATTGCAAGAAAAAAGGAACAACTAATAGAGATACGTGGGTATCTAGAAAAATTAAATATACCTTCAACTATTTTTGAACCTAAAGATAACTTTGACTTTAACAATAATTCAGTAAAGTTACTAACAATGCATTCAATTAAAGGACTTGAATTTAAAGTAGTTATGATAACAGGATAATGCCATTCAAATCAGTTGCTAATGAATTTGAAGATGAAGAGGTTATTGAGTCTAGGGATAAAAAAATATTTTATGTTGGAATGACAAGAGCAACTGAGTTGTTATTTATAACTTCTGATGGAAGACCTTCAAAGTTTATGGGAAATATTAATTATAAATATTTAAGACTTTCTACAAATTCAAATTTCAGAAGAGTTAATAGAATTGATATAGATAAATATTATTTTAAAGATAGAATATTAGATGTTTATTCAGAAGAAGAAAAAGTAAGACAATGGATGATTAAAGAATTAATAGACATGTATAAATATAATATAGGGTTAATAGAGATAGAAAAGCCTGTAAGTATTGGATCTAGACCTGGACTTGTGGATATTGTAGTTAATAGTTTTAATAATAAAATTATTATGGATATATAGTTATGAAAGATAAAGAGGTATGGTTAAAAAATTTAAATTATTTTCAAAGTAAGGAGATAGGAACATTTACTATTAATAATAGTACTAAAAGATATTTTAAAGTAGATGTAGTTAATGAACATTTAATAATCAGTAAGTCAGAATCATTAAAACCAACTTGCAACATTAATGTGAAGAGAACCATAACATATAAGCAATTTGAAGAGATTTACAATTTATATGAAAGATATAAAAATAGAGAAAAGGGTATAAGAAAACAAATGAGGGATTTAAATAATAATGCCACATATATAATTTCAATAATTAATGAAATATTAGGTTAAGTTTAGATAAGGAGTGTGTTTATACAACTAAAGTTGTGAAACAGCTCTTTATTTTTTGCTTTTTAACAACTTTCATAATACATTTAGTAAGCTGAAAATTAATGATATTAACTATTAAAGTGCATACAAAGCATTAAATTTTTATATTTCATATAATATTTAAGAATAATATGAAAACAATTGTAAAAGTGGGCATAATACAAAATAGTCATTGCTAAAATACGGATTAGATAAGGAGAATAAAATAGATAATGAAAAAATTATTTAAAGTAATATTAATAATTATAATAGGTGGAATTTTATTGGTTAAATTAAATGAATATAATAAGATAAAAGACTTAACTTTAGAAAATTTTGAATATCAATATGAGGATTCAGGTAGCTATAAAGAAAAGGCATTTACAAAGGATTATAAATATAATAGAATTACTAAACTTGCAAATAACTTTGTTAAAGATTTAGTTAATGAAGATTATACAAAGGAGCATACTTATTTTGATTATATAGACTATTATAGTATTGATTTAAAAGATGAAATAACAGAAAGTGATAAAGAACAAGCAAGTTCTATGATTAGAGAGAATAAATCAAAGGTAGAGTATATTAAAAGTAATTTAGATTA
>JARIDB010000094.1 GCA_029257045.1 Clostridium sp. | reverse complement strand
TTAAAATTTCAAAAGTTTTAACTACAACAAGTAAAGCTAAAGTGGAATCAAGACCACCAGATATACCTATAATAGCCTTTTTTAAATTAGTATGTTCAAGCCTTTTAGCTAAAGCAGAAGCTTGAATGTTAAATATTTCTTTACATCTTTCTTCCCTTAAATCTAAGTTATATGGTACAAAAGGATGCTTATCAACATATCTATTAAAATTATTTATACTAACATTTTTAAAGTTAAAGGATATTATATTAGCTTTAAAAGGAAGGTTTTTAGTTGAGTTTCTAAAACTTATATTCTTTAACCTTTCACTATTTAACTTAAATATATCAATGATTTCAGTTATTACTTCATTGTCTCTTTGGAATCTTTTATTTTCTTTTATAATTGAACCATTTTCTGAAATTATTAAGTGCCCACTAAAAAGAACATCGGTTGAAGATTCATGAACTCCAGCAGAAGAATAAATATAAGCAGATAAAGTTCTAGCACTTTGATTTTTAATTAAATCTTCTCTATAATCTTTTTTGCTTACTAATTCATTAGAAGCAGATAAATTACTAATTACATTTGCACCAAGTAATGATAAATAAGAACTTGGTGGAATTGTTACCCAAAGATCTTCACATATTTCAAAACCAAATACTGCGTTATCTCCCTTGAAAATTAAATTTGTACCAAATGGAATATCTTTTTGGAAAGATAAATCTATTTTCTCATTAAAAACACCAAAGCCTTCAGAAAACCATCTCTTTTCATAAAATTCATTATAATTAGGAATAAAGGATTTTGGGATAATTCCTAAAATTTGCCCTTCAAATATAATATAAGCACAATTATATAAAGAGTTATTAAAAAGTAGTGGTGCCCCAACTGTTATTAACATATCAATACCAATACTTTTATGTAAAAGCTTTTTTAGTGCTTCATTAGATTTGTTTAATAAAGATGATTGTAAAAAGAGATCATTACAAGTGTATGAGGTAATAGAAAGTTCAGGGAAAACAATAGATTTACTATTTTCTTCATAAGCTTTATCTATACATATAAAAATATTTTTTAAGTTAAAATCTACATCAGCAACTTTAGTTACAGGACACGCTGCTGAAACTTTTATAAAATCCATAATAATCCTCCTATAAATAATAGTATATATAATATTCTAACTAATTTTATTATATATATGTTTAAATTAATATTAAATAATTAATTTATACATTTGAACATAG
>JARIDB010000037.1 GCA_029257045.1 Clostridium sp. | reverse complement strand
AGTTAAGTATGAAATAGATAAGTTAAATAAATAAGGATTTTCAAGATTTAATGATAAGAATAAAAAAGAAATATTAGAACAATCTATTTATATGGAGGTGTTTTTATGAATGAAAATATAGAACTTTTAAATTATATTTATCAAAATGCTGGAATGGGTAAAGAAACCATAACAAAATTAATAGATATGTCAAAAGATGAAAAATATAAAAAAATGCTTAATTCTCAATTAGAAGAATATAAAATGATTTGCAATAAAGCAGAAGAGAAAATAAAACAGTTAAACAAAGAGGCTAAGGATAATAATATTTTTTCTAAAGTTGCAACTTATTTAATAATAAATTTTAATACATTAATAAATAAAACTCCATCCCATCTTTCAGAGCTTCTAATTCATGGTAGTGCCGTTGGAATTGTAGATATAACAAGAAGCATAAAAAAATATCCTAATGCAGATAAAGATACAGTTAAATTAGCTAATAAATTATTAAAGTTAGAAGAAAATAATGTGGAAGAATGTAAAAAGTATCTTTAATAATGAAAATTAATAAAATAGAAGTTTGATTATAAATAAATAGAATTATTTAAGCATCTGATAAACACAGATGCTTTTTATCTTTAGAAAATTATAATAACTCTATCCTCTAGATAAGTTATTATAATTTTATCCTTTAGTTTTCAAGTGGACACATATAAGTTTGTGTTGACTTGGAGGGGCGTGAGGTCATAAACAAACTTATATGTGTCCACCTTTTTTAAGATCAGAAATTTAAAATTATGAATTAAAATGATATTAAAAGTTAATGATAAACATTAAAGAATATAGTGAAATAATGAGGAATTTAAAAAGGAGATTTATAATGGACAACAGTGATTTAATTAATAAGGCATATGAAATTAGTGATAAATACAAGGTTATATTAAAGGGAAATATAAAAATTAATGGAGATGTTAATTGTATATTATTTGGTCATTATTGCAAAAGCACATTATTTTACAAAGATTTTTTTAATATTTCTTCTGATATTTTTAAAGTTAACAGAGTTGCAAATAAAAATTTAAAAGAAATTAAAAAGCTTATAAAGATATATGGATACAATAAGATATGGGTAAAAGGTATTTTTGCTGTCTATGGAGATTTAAGACCTTTAGCTGTAGAAGCAGGATTTGGAAAATGGTCAGCAAGTGGGATAATTGAGAATGAAAAATACGGAACAGATTTTTTGATTACAGCTATATTTTACAAATAAAGTATATTAGTATTTCATAAATTGATTTTTATATTTTTTTAAAATATTTCAATATATTAACTAGAGGTTATTAGAAAATATATTATACAAATTTACACATTTAAAAATCCCTAAATTAAATATTTCAGGGATCTTTTTTATTAAAATATGAACTTTAAGTTTACAATTTATTTTAAGTGAAATTTTATAAAAATAATGATTGAATTATAAAATATAAATATCTACTTACTTATCTAATTCAAGAGTATCTCTTAAGATAAGTAAACCTTTCATCATTTTAGGGAAGCCAGAAGTTGGAGCAACAAGTAATATAGTATGTTCTATTTCCTCTTTTGTGCAACCACTTTCTAATGCTTTAAGAATATGAGTTACCAAGGCATTTTCATATTGAGAACTTACGGAGACAGCTATTTTAATAAGCCAGCAAGTTTTTTTATCTAAGGGGCCTCCAGTTTCATGAATCAATTTTCCAAAGCTTTCATAAGCCTCATAAATATCTTTATGATTTTCAACTAAATATTTAAGGTTCTTTTCTGTTACATCTAAGTTATCAAAATAATCATTCATTGTATCTCCACCTTTTCTTTTAATTAGAATTAGTATATCCTTAAAGTTTTATTATTAAACAATAGATTAATTAAGGTCTTATAATGGATTTATTTAAAATGAATTATTTTGCAAAACAACTAGATAGCGTAAGTATGACTTAGTATAAAACAATAATATTCGTATATGTACATTTGAATACAAATATATTGACGATAATATTCGCTTTTATGAAAAAGATATGTTATTATATATTTACAATAATTAAAAGATTCACAATGATTTATATACTAAGGAGGACAATCTGTTGTTTACATTGCAAAAACTATTACAACCTGAAACTATTGAAGAAGCATATAAAATATTAACTGAAAAGAAATCAAATACCATCTTAGGTGGTTGTTGCTTTCTAAGAATGGGATCTAAAAGAATAGGCACAGCCTTAGAACTTTCAAATCTTAATTTAGATTATATAAAAGAAGATAGTGACTATATAGAAATAGGTGCTATGACAAATTTTAGAGATATAGAAACTAATGAGATTCTAAAGGGAAATTTTAATGGAGTATTACCTAAATCAGTAAGTAATATAATAGGGGTTCAATTTAGAAATGTTGTTACAGTTGGAGGTACTGTATTTTCAAAATATGGATTTTCAGATTTTATAACAGGATTACTTTCCTTAGATACAGAAGTTGAACTTTATGGAGCTGGAAGAATGTCTTTAGAAGAATTTTTGAATATGGATTACAAAAAGGATATATTAACAAGAATATTTATAAGAAAAGATAGTAGAAAAGCAACTTTTAAAGATTTTAGAAATTCAGCAAGTGATTATTCTGTTTTAAATGTAGCAGTTTCAAATAAAGAAAATAATTGGACGATAGTTGTAGGGGCAAGACCAGTAGTAGCAAAGATTGCTAAAAAGGCATCAGAGGAACTTTCAAAAGGTAAATTAAATAGTGAGAAAATAGAAGAGATAGCAAATATAGCAGCAGAAGAATTAGCTTTTGGAGATAATATGAGAGCGACAGGGGAATATAGAAAAGTTTTATGTAAGGTTTTAGTTAAAAGAGCAATAATGGAGGTATTAGAATGCAAATAGAATTTATTTTAAATAATAAAAAGGTTAACTTTGAAATACAAGGAGATGAATTCTTATCAGAAATTCTAAGAAACAATGGAATGCTTAGTATAAGAAAAGGTTGCAACACAAGTTGTTGTGGACTTTGCAGTACATGGATAGATGGAAAGCCTACATTATCCTGCTCAGTTTTAGCTATAAAAGCTAATGGAAAAAACATTACTACAATAGAAGGAATAGAAGAAGAAGCAGAAAAGTTTGCAAAGATACTTGTAAAAGAGGGAGCAGAGCAATGTGGTTTTTGTAGTCCTGGATTTGTAATG
>JARIDB010000143.1 GCA_029257045.1 Clostridium sp. | reverse complement strand
AATCCACTAAACAACAAAAGAATATTTAGAATGCTAGAAGAACTAAAAAATTAAATTGTGAAGAGAAGCTTGTTCAGCCACATTTGTAGGCTTTAGCTTCTCTTTCATAATTTACTAATTGCATATAATATATTTATTTTTACGAATTTATAAATATAGTCTTAATGATTAATATTCACTATGATTGACTTAAATAAGTGTTCAATGTCTATAGCAAGCATTTAGACCTTCTTTGGGTCTCTATAAAGCTAATGGAGCATACCACTTTATTTTATATAAGTTTACGTTAGCATATAAGTGAAGCTAACCTTCGAAGCCGTTTGATATCTTTTTTATATATTCACAAAACTTGTAAGGGTTATAATAATCTGAAATTCCATCAAGTGTTAATATATCTTCTTTAAAAATACCATCCCAGGGATGTATGGAAAGAAGATTATTTTCATATAAATTTATAATATATTTACTATCAGAAAATTCGATTATAAGTTTGTATTGTGGTTTTAAATCATCTTCAAGGGTTGCAGAATAGTTTTCAGAAGATAAGGAATCTATGAACTCTGGTAAAATACTATGTTCTTCCATATTTACATCATAATATTTATAATAATCCATATCAAATATTTTAAGAGTATATTCTAAATTATCACTAATTTTTTCTTGAATTTCAATAGTGTAATAATTTTTACTAGGCTTTGTTTTTGGCCTTATGTATTGAGAAGTATTTAGATTACATCCAGTAAAGTTAAAGGAAACAAAAAGTGAAAATATTAAAATAATAATTTTTTTCATAAAGGTCCTCCTAAAATAAAGGTTTATAAGAATATGTATTCTTTAAAAATAAAAATTAGAACATTTTAAATTAAACTAATTATAGTAATAAAATTAAATTTTAACTAATAATATTACTTAGAGCAATAATTAGGAGAATTACAGTGAAAATAATAGCAACAATTGGACCAAAATCTATGGATAAGTGGATTATTAAAGAACTAATAGATAATGGAGTAAATATAATAAGATTTAATTGTTCCCATTTTAATGAAGAAGAATTTTTAAATGTAATAGAATATACAAGAAATATTAATTCTGATGTAAAAATACTAATGGATTTATGCGGGAAAAAGGTAAGGGTTTCAAAAAAACTTCAATATATTTATAAAATATATAACAATCAAGAGGTTTACTTCTGTGGAGAGGATTATTATGAAAGTATTGATAAAGATAAATATGAAAATAAGAAGGTAATACCATTAAATATAAATTCTAAGGCTATTATAAATAGTAATATAACTTCAATATCTATGAAAGATAATACTATGACTTTTGAGATAGTATCTATAAAATATGGAGTTATAAGAGCTAAGGTTTTAAAAGGTGGAATCATAAGAGGGGGAAAAGGTTGCAATTTATCAGAACTTGTAAAAAATAATGATTCATTAACAGTTGATGATAAAAGAAATATTGAATGGTCTATTAAAAATGATATCGATATTATATGTCAATCATTTGTAGAAGAAAAAGAAGAAATAGAGGTAATAAGAGATATATTATATAAAAATAATAATAAAAAAATAGAACTTTGGGCTAAAGTTGAAACTCCAAAAGGAATAAATAATTTAGAAGATATTCTAAAAGTAACAAATACAATTCTAATAGGTAGGGGAGATCTTGTACCTGAATCAGGAAGCATTAAAGCTATAGAATTACAAGAAAGATCTATACAAATAGTTAAATCTTCAAATAAAGAGATACTTATAGGAACTCATTTATTAAATAGCATGAAAAATGGTCATTCTGCCACTGTCCCAGAAATAGAAGGAATATATAATTTTATTAAAAAGGGGATAGATGGATTTTTACTAGCAGGTGAAACTTCAATAGGTAAGGCTCCTGTTGAAACTGTTAAATTTTTAAGTGAATTAATCAAACAATATAATTAGGAGATTAAAATGAAAATAAAAATAAACTATAAGGCAATTTATAGCTCTATAATTTGGATTTTAATTGGAATAGCAATGATACTTTTATTTAGTTACTCTTATAAAATGGTAAAATAATTATTTTAAAGAAGGAAATAATTATAGAATTATTGTATAATTAATATAAATTTTAAAATGAGGTGAAAAAATGAGAAATATATTACATATAGAGCAAAGTAGTTTTTTTTCAACATTAGTTGAAAAAATAGTCGTAGAAAAAGGATATAAATATATTAATGTAAGTGAATTCAAAGAAGCTAAGGAAATGCTTTTAAAAGAAAAAATTGATTTATTAATAACTTCGTTATATGTAAAAGATGGTATCTTAGAGGAATTAATAAGATATATAAATGATACTTATGATATACCAGTTTTTGTTGTAACAAGTGATAATCTAGATGAAAGCAGAAAAGAATTAATAAATCTTGGAATTAATGAATATATACTTAAAAAGGATTTGGAAAGTGAAGTGAGGAAATATATAGATAATGTATTTAGAACTGACGAATATATGAAAGACTTGCAAGAAGCTAAGATTGCTTTAGTAGAGGATAATGATTTCTTTATAAATTTAGAGAGAAAAATACTAAATGATAATGGGATTTTAAATGTTGATTATTATAAAGATGGTAGATCTTTATTAGAGAGTGGAAAAAGTTATGATATGTATTTAATAGATATAATATTAAAAAATGAATTTGGAAAAGATATAATTAGGAATATTAGAAGAAATAATATGGATTCATCAATTATTGCTGTAACTGGATTAGATAACAATAAAGCATTAGCTAAAATATTAGATGGCGGTGCAGATGATTATATAATAAAACCAATAGATGAAGAACTTTTTATATCAAAACTAAAATCAAATATAAGAATATATAACTTACAAAAGAAAATATACAATTTAAATTAATATGTACTAATTTAAATTATAGTCTTGTAACAATAATGACATATTAATGGAGTAATATATAAATAAGTTGTTAGTGCAGCTTTTTATATATAATTATCCCCTTTAAAAATGATATCCTATATTTTAGGATATCATTTTTGTTGTATAAATTTTTACTTACAAAAACTTTCACAAGAAGTTTGTTCATAAATTTTGACACTTTTTCCTGATACATTGATAGAATCAAGGTTACAAGCTTTATTATCATTATATTTACAAGTATTTACTTTACAAACTAAAGCATCACAAGGGTTTCCTTCAGAAAAAATATTATTACTTAAATTTCCGTAATGATCTTTATCAAGAAAAGAACTACAAGCAGTATCACAATCTTTTTCTGAATTTACTCCAACTATATTAATAATATTTGCATGGCAAATGGTTTCTTTATTATGAGAACAGTTTGTTGCAGTACAATTTATATTTGTCATAAAAACATCTCCTTTTAAATTATTTAAAATATCTGTCTAGTAAACCTTTAAAGGCACATCCATGTCTAGCTTCATCTTTACACATTTCATGAACTGTATCATGAATAGCATCTAAGTTATTTTCCTTGGCTAAAGTTGCTAGTTTCTTTTTACCTTCACAAGCACCGTATTCAGCTTCAACTCTTGCTTGAAGATTAGCTTTAGTGTCAGCAGCAACTACTTCACCTAGTAATTCAGCAAATTTAGATGCATGGTCTGCTTCTTCTAATGCTATTCTTTTATATGCTTCACCAACTTCAGGGTATCCCTCCCTATCAGCTTGCCTTGACATTGCAATGTACATACCAACTTCTGTACACTCACCAATGAAATTTGCTCTTAGAGCCTCAATAATTTCTGGACTTACATCTTTAGCAATTCCAATAATATGTTCATCAGCCCAGTTCATATTATCTGTTAATTCTTTAAATTTATCACTACCAGCTTTACAGATAGGACAGATATCTGGTGGAGTATCCCCTGTATGAATATATCCACAAACCGTACACACAAATCTTTTCATTTAAATTCCTCCTATAATATATTTTACAATAGTATTATTTACTAAAAATTATATATAATACATTTTTATAGTGAAAATATTTAACTGATAATAAGAATATTGTATTATATAAGTGTTTTTGTTAAAATGTAGTAGAAGGATGGTGTTTTTATGAAAAGATTTGTTGAAGATATAGTTAGATACATATATAAATTTATTTGTAATATAAATAATAAAATAAATCATAATAGTAAAATTAAAATAGGAATACTAACTTTTTTAGTTATATCCTTATTTTCTGTAATTATAATAGGTAATAATTATTCTAAGAAAGTTAATGAAAAAAATAGTAATATAAAAGTAGTAACTACAAGCAAAGAAAAAAATCAAAATAATAAAAAATTAAAAGAAGAAGAAAAGTTAGCAAAAGAAAAAAAGGCAAAAGAAGAAGAAATAATAAAAGAAAAAGAAAGTAAATTAAAAGAAATTAAAGTAAAGATAATAGAATTAGATCCACATTATAATATAGAAGAAACCTTTGGTAATATTGATGAAGATATAATTCATTATGAAAAGTTATATGAAGATATTAAAATAAAGATAGAAGAAGAACTGAGAATAGAGAGAAATAATACAACATATGAAGAAGATCAACCCTTATATAATAGTAATAACAGTGGAAATTCTAATATGAATAATAATGGAAACAATACAACAACACAAAAGCCAAAACCGACGCCAACACCAGAACCAAAGCCAACGCCAACGCCAACACCAGAACCAACGCCGATACCAACACCGGAACCAACGCCGACACCAGAACCAACACCACCGGTGACTGAAAACGGACAAGAGGATAATGGAGAGAGTAATTCTGAAACAATTACTCCATAGTATCCAAATGATTTCCTATAATTTTATTATTTGGTTTAGGGGGAACATATAATAGTTTGGCATGACTTTGAGATAAAGACGGAATAAGCAAACTATTATATGTTTACTTTTCATGTATAATATATAAAAATAAAAGTAGCTATATAAAAAGGTTTTTAAACCTAATTATATAGCTACTTTTTTTAATTATGGTGCCGGTAGTGGGAATCGAACCCACACGGTTTCCCGCATGATTTTGAGTCATGTGCGTCTGCCAGTTCCGCCATACCGACGAAATTACAAAAGTAATTGTATCATATTAAATTAAATTTTACAAGAAGATATAGAATTTTAATTTTTAAAAAGTTTTTTCTCAATAATTGTTGTTTCATATAATTACATCTGTTATTATATTAGTAGGATAAAATTACCCCATTAGGGGCTTAATTTGTCCCGATTACTTATAGTCTAAATAATAGATAAGTTTATTATTATGTAGGGGAATTAGACTATAGCAATCCATAATCAGGGAGGAGATATAATATGATGTATTCAAGAGAAGTTGAAGAAATGTGCGTTGTTGCTAAGGGACCTAATCATGGTTCAGCACCAATTCCTGTTGAAGGAAGATGGGTACAAGCTAAAGAAGTTAAGGATATTTCAGGATTAACTCACGGGGTTGGCTGGTGTGCACCTCAACAAGGAGCTTGTAAATTAACTTTAAATATTAAGGATGGAATAATAGAAGAAGCCTTAGTTGAAACTATAGGATGTTCTGGTATGACACATTCAGCTGCAATGGCATCAGAAATACTACCGGGAAAAACTATCTTAGAAGCTTTAAACACAGATTTAGTTTGTGATGCTATAAACACAGCTATGAGAGAATTATTCTTACAGATAGTTTATGGAAGAAGCCAAACTGCATTCTCTGAAGGTGGACTACCTATAGGAGCAGGTCTTGAGGATTTAGGAAAAGGATTGAGATCGCAAGTTGGTACTATGTATGGTACTTTAGCTAAGGGTACAAGATATCTAGAAATGGCAGAAGGTTATGTAACTAAAATTGCTTTAGATGCAAAAGATGAAATCATCGGTTATAGATTTGTTCATTTAGGAAAGATGATGGAAATGATAGCTAAAGGAATTGATGCTAACGAAGCTATGGAAAAGGCTACAGGCCAATATGGTAGATTTAACGAAGCAGTTAAAACTATTGATCCAAGACATGAATAGTTAGAAGGGGGAAAAGTATTATGCCATTATTTGAAAGTTATGAAAGAAGAATAGATCAAATCATTCCTGTATTAAAAAAGTACGGAATGACTAAAATAGAAGATGCAAAAACAATTTGTGATGAAAAGGGTATAGATGTTTACGAAATAGTAAGATCAACTCAAACAATCGCATTTGAAAATGCTATGTGGGCTTATACATTAGGTGCTGCTATAGCAATTAAAAAAGGATGTGTAAAAGCTGCAGATGCTGCTGAAGCTTTAGGCGAAGGATTACAAGCTTTTTGTATCCCTGGATCAGTTGCAGATGACAGAAAAGTTGGTTTAGGTCACGGAAATTTAGGAGCTATGCTTCTTAGAGAAGAAACTAAATGTTTTGCTTTCTTAGCAGGACACGAAAGTTTTGCTGCTGCTGAAGGTGCTATTAAAATAGCAGAAAAAGCAAACAAAGTTAGAAAAGAACCATTAAGAGTTATATTAAGTGGTTTAGGAAAAGATGCAGCATTTATAATATCAAGAATCAATGGATTCACTTATGTTGAAACTAAATATGATTTCTATACAAGCAACTTAGAAATAGTTAAAGAAATTGCATATTCAACAGGAGATAGAGCTAAAGTTAAATGTTATGGATCTAATGATGTTAGAGAAGGTGTTGCTATAATGCATCACGAAGGAGTTGACGTATCAATAACTGGTAACTCAACAAATCCTACAAGATTCCAACATCCAGTTGCAGGAACATATAAAAAAGAATGTATTGAAATGGGCAAGAAATATTTTTCAGTAGCATCAGGTGGTGGTACAGGAAGAACACTTCACCCAGATAACATGGCATCTGGTCCAGCTTCTTATGGTATGACAGATACTATGGGAAGAATGCACTCAGATGCACAATTTGCAGGATCTTCATCAGTTCCAGCTCACGTTGAAATGATGGGTCTTATCGGAATGGGTAATAACCCAATGGTAGGAGCTACTGTTGCAGTTGCTGTTGCTATAGAAGAAGCAATGAAATAAGCCGATTCCTAGAAAAAGTATTAGAGAATTACACTTTTGTAGTTAATTTCTCTTAAAAATAGTAGCACACGTTATTTTAGAAAAAATCTATATAACGTGTGC
>JARIDB010000107.1 GCA_029257045.1 Clostridium sp. | reverse complement strand
GAAGCTATATATGAATAACTACCATCGCTATGTGCTAATGCGACTTCATAACTTGACTCTGTTTTCTTTTGTAATTCTTCATTATCTTTGAAAGTCTCTTTCTTTAAATTAAATTCTTCTCTTTCGTAAGTTTCTATATCTGAAAATAATGATATAGATTCCTCATTTTTATATTCGTACTTTTCTCCTATTAAGCTTTCTTCATATATCTGTTTATCTTGTAGATTACTTCTATAGTCTTCTTTTTGATCAGTAATTTTCTCTTCATCAATAATCTTTTCTTGATAACTTTTTTCATCATTAAATGTTTCTTCATTAATTAGTTTATCTTCTTCTAAACCTGTTGTATCTTTTTTTATGCTTTCATCTGTAATTACAGCTTCATTTAAGCTTTCATCTTGCTTGTCCACTTCTAAAGCACTTACAGAAATCTGTGAAAAGAACATTGATGCTACAAGAATTGATGATATGACAGTTTTAAGCTTATTTACCTTCATTCCTCTACCCCCTATTATATTTCTACATAATTTATTATATAGATTATGTAAATAATAGTCTATATATAATTGTTAAATACTTATAATTTAATTTATTTTTTTTAAGTTTAGTTATAAAAATCATTATAAAATGATTTTTTAATATTTAAAATTTATTTATTTGAAATATATTTCAAAAGTAAAAGATCTATTACCAAACTTGTAATTGATCTTTTTATATAAATTATTATTCTAGAGTGTATCCATTTGGATTTTTCATTTGCCAATTCCAGGAATCCTTACACATTTCATTAATTCCCTTTTCTGCTCTCCAATTCAATTCTTCTTCAGCTTTTTTAGGATTAGCATAACAAACTGCAATATCCCCTTTTCTTCTTCCAGCAATCTTATATCGAATTTCCTTTCCACTAGACTTTTCAAAGGCTTTAATTAAATCTAGGACACTATATCCTATACCTGTTCCTAAATTGTAAGTAACTAACCCTGGATTTTCATTAAGTTTATGTAGAGCTTTTAAATGGCCTTTTGCCAAATCTACTACATGTATATAATCTCTTACCCCAGTTCCATCATGGGTATTATAGTCCTTACCATATACGCTTAATTCCTTCAATTCTCCAATAGCAACTTTAGTTACATAAGGCATTAAATTGTTAGGAATTCCTTTAGGATCTTCACCTATAAGTCCACTTTCATGAGCTCCAATTGGATTAAAGTAGCGTAATATAGCTATATTCCAAGTATTATCTGATTTATATAAATCTCTAAGTATATCTTCAATTATAAGCTTAGTTCTTCCATAAGGATTAGTTGCTGAAAGTGATGCATCTTCTAAAATTGGATTAATCTTAGTTTCTCCATAAACAGTAGCAGATGAACTAAATACAAAGTTCTTAACACTAAACTTCTTCATTAGTTTTAGCAAAATTAATGTGCTTGTTAGATTATTGTGATAATACTCCAGAGGTTTTTCTACCGATTCCCCTACAGCTTTTAATGCTGCAAAATGAATAACAGAACTTATATTATTTTCTAAAAAAACCTTCTCTATATCTTCTTCATTTAAAAAATCATATTCATAAAACTTAGGTTTTTTGCCTGCTATTTTCTCTATACGCTCTAATACAATTTCACTACTATTACATAAGTTATCAACAATTATTACTTCATTTCCTTTTTCAATTAATTCTACTACAGTATGACTTCCTATATAACCCATTCCGCCCGATACTAATACCGCCATAAATACTCTCCTTTTTTATAAATATAAGTTATTTTCCAAGATTTTTCTTATCTGAATCTTTAGATAATCCTAAGTCATTTTTTATTTTAGTAGTTGATACTTCTGGAGTTCTTGATAAATAAATTACTTCGCAATACTCCTTTAAAAAATCAAACTTTCCTTTCCAATCATCGCCCATAACAAATGTATCAATTTTAAATTCTTTAACATCATTTATTTTTTGTTCCCAATCTTCTTCTGGTATAACTAGATCTACATATCTAATTGCCTCTAAAAGAGTTTTTCTTTTTTCATATTCAAAATAACAAGTCTTTCCTTTTAGTAAGTTAAATTCATCTGTCGAAAGAACTACTACCAAATAATCCCCTAAGCTTTTAGCCCTTTTTAATAAGTTAATATGTCCATAATGTAATAAATCAAAAGTTCCATATGTTATTATCTTCTTCATATATTCCTACCTCCAAATTAATTTTTCATAAATAATAAAATAAATATCATTACAAAATAGTTAATTAATAATCCTTTATTTTATAATAACTTCTTTAATCCTTTGTACAACTTGATATGCTGCGTTACCTTCTTCCTTAATCTCTACCTTTGATAGAAATTCTTGTAATATTTCCAAATATATATCTAAATCAAACTTTTCTATAGTATTAAATAATTGGTCATTATTTTCTACCACAGGATAAGGTAATTCTTTAAAATCAAAATAAAAATTTCTTTCTTGAGTATAAGACTTAATATCTGGTGCATATAATATTACAGGTTTATTTCTAAATGAAAATTCAAACATGCTACTTGAATAATCCGTAATTAAAATGTCACTAGCTGCTAACAGTTCATACATATCATCATAATTAGTCGCATTTTTTATTTGTGAATTAT
>JARIDB010000163.1 GCA_029257045.1 Clostridium sp. | reverse complement strand
GTTGAAGTAGATTATGATGGTCTTTTTAAGCAATTCGGAAAAATGTATAATCGCCATATAACAGAAGAAGAAAAAGAAATTATTAAGTTAGCTTATAAAATGGGAAGAACACATCAGTTTTTAAATAAGGTATAACTCCTACCTAAATTACTGTAAAGACTTATTATTTAAATTAATAATAACTTCAATTTTTCTATTTTAATACTTCCATAAGAGATTCTTTAAAGTGATTTGTAAACTTTTCTACATCAACATTTAAACAAATCTTTACGTTTGGATTCTTGTCTTTTAATCTACTAACATCTCCAATGGTTCTACCATAATCTTCTTTTGTTGTTCCACATCTCATAAACATAGAATGTGTAGTAACTAAATCTGGCATTACTGCAACTGCCACAGCTAATGGATCATGCAGGGCACAACCATTATAAAAATAACATATCGATACCTAAAGGTACAACCCTCATTACATATTATATGATTCGCCTCATCATAAGTACGAAAGTCTGGATTTTCCCATATACAATATAATTAATAATATTTAAAATTCAAGTTCTAATAATTCTTTTATAAATAAATATAGCTAGTAAAACTTAATTAATTTTACTAGCTAATTCATAAGATATTACTTATCCAGTTTGGTATTTTTTTATTGTTCCATATTATCTTTCCCTGCTTTAAATATGCAATTTCTTTTAACATCTCTGTATTATCATATATATTTACTTCATCACATATTTTAATTAAATCATTTAGATTTTTTAACGAATCATAATATCTTCTTTCTATATCTTTATCAGGTATCCCATGTCCACCTTTACTTACTCTAATCTTAACTCTTTCTTTAGCAAGTTCTGGATCTTTTATTCCTACATAATTCATAACAATATAAAAACCCTTTTCTTTTGCGACCTTTATATTCTTTATTATACTTTTGCCTGATAAAGTGGTTTCTTGATTAAATGATGTACCTTCTAAAATATATTCTTTTATTAACTTAACAGCTTCTCTTGCACATTTAATTTGAAGAGTACTATCTTTCCAAGAACCAATTCTAGATACCATTTCATCAGTATTTATTCTTTTTTCATATTTATTTTCATTATAGTATATAGATTTATATATTGAAGTTTTTCCTGCACCATTAACACCTGCAAAAATTGTATATGTCGGCATATTAGTTACCTATTACCTTTGCTTGCTCTTTTTGTAGAACTAAATTTGATAAAGTCATATAGAAATCTTGTTCTTCCTTTGTTTTTGCATTTTTAAATAGATTCTTTAATTGACTATAAGAATAATTAACAAAAATATCATATAAATTATTATCTTTATCTTCCATATCAAATTCCTCCTAACTAATTTCTATTTATACATTATTATATACCAGAAAATAAAAATAATAAACTAACGTCTTTTAATTTTGGTTTTCCAAGGATAAACTTCTTCGTATCGATAATAAGTAGGGCTTTATTTTTCACATAAAAAACTTTCTTTCTTTATTACAATGAAAAACACCTTTATTGTAATGCCTGCACATATTCTTTCAGTCTCTGTGTAGTAGAAAAACAATTTGTTTACATACCCCATGGTAATTTCTGAAGAAGTTGGGACTGAAGTTACTAACAATACAAAAGATAAGTACTTGCAAAACTACAAGTACTTATCTTTTTATAAAATTTATATTTTAAAGATTATTTCCATTACTTCCTATCACTTTTTTATACCAATCAAAACTTTTCTTTTTTCTTCTTTCTAATGTTCCATTTCCATCGTCATCTTTATCTACATAAATAAATCCATAACGTTTTTTCATTTCTCCTGTAGATGCACTAACTAAATCAATTGGTCCCCACGTTGTATATCCCATGATGTCAACGCCATCACATACTGCTTCTTTCATAGCATTTATATGTTCTCTTAAATACTCTATCCTATAATCATCATTTATTGAACCATCTTCTTCAACTACGTCTACTGCTCCAAGTCCATTTTCCACTACAAAGATAGGAAGTTCATATCTATCATATAATGTATTTAATGAGTATCTAAACCCTTCCGGATCTATTTGCCATCCCCATTCTGATGCCTTAAGGTACGGATTTTTAAGCATCTTAAAGATATTCCCCTCTGCTTTTTCTAAATGTTCAGAATCAGTACTTGCAACCCTACTCATATAATAACTAATTCCAATGAAATCTACAGTATTTTCTTTTAATATAATTTTTTCTTCTTCAGTAATATTGATTGAAATATTATTTTCTCTAAAGAATCTCTCTTGATATTTTGGATATTTTCCTCTAACTTGAACATCACTAAAGAATAATGTTCTCCTATCTTTATCTAAAGCCTCTAAGGCATCCAGCGGATTACATGTCATAGGGTATATGCAACCATAATTAATCATACATCCAATCTTTCCATCCTCGATTATCTCATGACAAGCTTTAACAGCTAATGCACTAGCAACAAGTTGATTATGTGCTCCTTCATAACTTAACTGTCTTGGATTCTCTCCTGATTTTGGAATTATTCCTCCACATGTAAATCTCATTACTACTATACTATTTATTTCATTAAATGTTAGCCAATACTTTACCTTGTCCTTATATCTTGTAAATACAACTCTAGCGTATCTTTCAAAGAATATTATAAGTTTCTTATTTGTAAAGCCACCATAATTAGTATGTAGGCCTAATGGCATTTCATAGTGAGATAATGTCACTACTGGTTCTATTCCATTTTTAATCAATTCATCAAGTAAATTATCATAAAACTTTAAGCCTTCTTCATTTGGAATTTCTTCATCTCCATTTGGAAATATTCTACTCCAAGCTATAGATATCCTTAAGCATTTAAATCCCATTTCCTTGAAAAGTCCTATATCCTCTTTATATTTATTATAAAAATCAATTCCTGTATGGGATGGGTATTCTCCTACTGGAGGTATTACCGGTACAGTTACCATACCTCCTGGAAGTACATCAGCTATAGATAATCCTTTTCCATCTTCTAAGTAAGCTCCTTCAACTTGATTAGCTGATATCGCTCCTCCCCATAGAAAGTTATCCTTAAATCCTAAACTCATATTATGTCCTCCTATTGTATCATTAGTATTATTTGTTCTGCTAAATCTTTTGCAAGCATAGCATTCATTAAATGATCTTGAGAGTGAACTAATAATAAACTAAATTCACATGGATTTCCTTGCATTTCTCCTTGTAATAGTTCAGTTTGAATTTTATGAGCCTCAAGTAAATTCTTTTTTGCTTCATTTAGTAATTCGAAAGCCTTTTCTTTATCGCCTTCTCTTGCTACTTTTAATGCTGTTATAATTGAGCTTCTTGCATCCCCAGCATACATAATTATGTTCATTGCACTATTTAAAGTTCTTTCGTCCATACTAATCATTCCTCCAACTTAAACTTTTTACCTGATGTTATATATTTTAATAATTCTAAATGAGACTCACATACTATTCCTATTACATTTCTTCTATTATCTAATGTGATATCTTTGCATACTATAAGTACCTCACCTTTATAATTATAATAATTATTGTTATTTATTAATATAGTTCCTCTAGAAACTACATTATCTTCCTTAGTTCTTGATTCTATTTCCTTACTCTTTAGTTCTTTTCTGCTCATTGTATGCCTTACTACAGAGTCACTTAAATCCCATCTGTTTTGAAGTACCTTATTAAAAACTGACTTCTCAACCTCTGTAATTTCTTCTTCTAACCTTACTTTTAAAGTTATAATATTTTCATCTAAGTCTTTAAGAGCTTGTAATTCCTCATCACTTGCAAAAGCATTTCCAATTATTACATCGTCTATTCCTAATGCAAATAGCTCCTGTGCTTGTACTGTTACATCTATCCCTCTATGTTTTTCTAATGTACATAATCCATCATTAGATTTCCAAGGCCCTTGATTTCCACCGTTAGTTGCATGTACAAATCCTGCTGTATGAAGACCTAATGATTTATGTCTACTATTACAAGATTTGAAATATTCTATTCCTAAACCAGTATCCTTTTCTGGATAGAAGTTATGACAAGTTACTAATTTTCCCTTTTTACATCCTATATCTAGTATATTATTTACATATCCACTATCAAAGGAACCATTTATTTCAATATCTAAATCGAATTTATTATATGTTATCATCGATTCATAAAATCCATTAAACATTCCATCTAATCTAAGTCCAGTTGCCCCTAATTCTTTGAAAAATTGTAGATCCATAGGGTTTACATCTATTATTTTAAGAACTTCTGGGTTTATGTCTATAAATACTTTCATTCCTAAATCTTTGGATAAATTCAGTAATTCTCTATACTTCTCAACTTGCTCTAAAGCCTTTTCTTTATTAGGATTTAGTTCTAGCATAGAAGTAAAAATTCTGCTATATCCTAATTTTGATGATTTTTCTATATACCTCTTATTATCTTCTAACCCGCTATTTAGTGGATATATACTAATTCCTAATCCCATATTATCACCTTATTACTTAACTTCTGTTCTTTTTAGTAATTCCTTTTCTTCATTTCTTTCTATTAGCTTAATAAATGGAATGTATAATAACACAACTATTGCTATATTAACTATAGATAATGCTGCTCCAGTCCAATGCATACCTGTTGCTAAAAATCCACTTAATATTGGTGGTGTTGTCCAAGGAACTGAAGCTACAACTGGATGCACTATTTGGAATTTAATTGCTAAATATGAAATAGCACTAATAATTGATGGTCCTAATACAAATGGTATAAATAAATATAAATTTAAAACTACTGGGAATCCAAATATAATTGGTTCATTTATATTAAATAATCCTGTTGGTCCTGCAAGTGATAATAATACCTTATGTCTTTTTCTATTTGTAATAAACATAGCTACTATTAACGCTATTGTACATGCTGATCCACCCATATTAACAAATGACGATAAGAACTGGTAAGTTAATACATTATATTGAGACCAATCTGTTACACCTTTAGCATACATCTCAATATTTGCCATTCCTAATGGTGATAAAACTGTAGCAATTATTGGTCCCATTATATTTGAACCATGAATTCCAAAGAACCATAATAATGATACAATAAATGGTGCAATAATTGCTGTTATTAAATTATCACTAAAACCTTGTAATGGTGTTGTTATCATTAATTTAACTAATCCATTAAATGATTGTCCATTACTTAATCTATTAATTACATAAGATAGTACTGCAAATATAGTAACAGTTAATATTGTTGGTATTAATTTTGAGAATGATTCACTAACTGCCGTTGGTACTACATCTGGCATTTTTATTTTAAATGCTTTAACATTTGATAATCTATGAAGTATCTCTACTGAAACAAGAGCTATAATCATACAACTGAATAATGAATCTGCACTAAAATTTGTATAATTAATAAATCCAAAAGCTCTAATAGCCTCTTCTTTTCCATTTGGTACTTGTGCCATCCATGGAATTAAAACAAAATATGATGCTAATGCTACACATAAACCTTCAAGTCCTTGATGACCATAATTTTTCCAAAGTGATTGTCCAACAGTAGCACAAACAAATAGTCCATACATCGCTAGGCAACCCCACCAGATATTTTGTGTAATATTCCAAATAACTTGTCCCGCTTCTGTGTTAGAAATAAAGTTTTGGTATGTATCAACTTGTAAGTTTTGAATTAATGTTGCCATTGAAGCAAGAATAATAATTCCTACTAAACTTACCATACCTGCAGATATTGCTCTAATATGTATTTCATTTCCGACCTTGTTTGCTACAGGCATTACTTTTCTTTCCATATAATCAATAATTTTTTTCATATGCTACTTTCCTCCAATCAAATCTAATGCTATATCTAAAGTTGCTTTTCCATTCATCAATCCATATAGTTGCATTGGTATAACTTCTACTGGAATATTATGAGGCGCTACTATCTCCCTTATATTATCAAGCATAAATTTCACTTGAGGTCCAAGTAATATAACATCACATTCATTTAAATGCTCTGATATCGCTCCTTCTGCAATTGCTTTTATTGATGCTTCAATATTTCTCTCTGTTGCTGAGTCCTGCATCTTTTTTACTAATAATGATGTTGACATCCCTGCTGCACATGCTAAAATAATCTTTACCATAATATCACTCCTAATATAAATATTTTTTCTCATAAATATATAAAGCAAGTATTATGCCAAAACTTAAAACCATTACATAAACGGGGTCTTTCATCTTAACTTATACACTATTCCGTATTTAACTAATACACTAGAAGAAAAGTCATACATTACTTAGAAATATAACTATAATTTATACAGTATTGTTAACATATAGCATAATTCATCTAATTTAAACTCAATCTTTATGTTCTTCTCTATATTTTCAAGTGCGATTTTTATTTTCTTTATTTCATTTCCATAATGAATTAATATATATTCTTTATTTTTATATGCTTTGCATTTTTTATTTAAAACTAAGTTTTCTGCTGTTGCTAATAAATGAAAGACCACTGCTATTAATGTATCCTTATCAAATTCATAATCTAATTCATTTTCTATAGTATTTTTAAAAGTCTTAAATTCATTTTTAAATAGATCTATATCTAATCCATGAATCTCTTCTTTTAGCTTATTAAACAACTGTTCACTTACAATATTTAAGTCCTCATCTATTTCTCTATTTTTATTTATTTTTATTTTTTTTATTATATTTTCTAGCTCTGTATACTTATTTGACATTATTAAATCTATTATAGATATAAATGGTATCCTATGAATCATTGGATCAATACTTCCCACAACAGCTATTATATTTTTACCTTTACTTAACTTTCCGATAATATTATTAATATTATCACCATTTGTAATTGCAGTAGTAATTATTCCAGTATTGCTTCCTGAAAGATTAATGTTATCTTCTATTAACTTCTTTATTTTTATAGCACTTCCTTCACCGGTAGTACATGCTGCAATTATTATATTTTCTTTTTTTACATTAGATATATCCCTATATCTATTCTCAATTAAGCTAATTTTTTTATTTTTTAAGATAGAATTATAAATAACATCAATATCTCTCTCAAATTCTGAATGTCTTGCAACCTCTAATGCTGTTATTGTTGTTACACAATCTATTACTCTTAACTTAATTAAAAGTTCTTCTCCAATCAAATCTCCAAACATAATTAAAGAACCCATGTCTACAAGTAATAAAACTCCTGCATCATTACTATTATTTTTAATAACCTCTTTTAACTCTTCATAACAAATTCTTGAATCCTTGTTAAGTTCCATATCATAAGCTACTACAGTATCTATACCAAGCAATGAATTCACGGTTTCAGCCATAGATGATGCAGTGCTTTTACCATGCATACTTATTATTACCCTTGGCAATTGATTTTTTAAATTACTTTCAATAGTATCAATACATAAGAACATAGCTATGAATGCGATTTCATCAAGAGGTATTCTAACACCGAGTTCCCACTCCATTCCTTTTATATAATTTCTAACTAGTTCAAACTCTTTATTATGATTCTCTATTACATAAAGTAAATTATTGTTTGATCCTTTTTTATTTTCACTCAATCTTTTCAGACTTGAATCAAAATGCATGCAAAGTCCATAAAAAACCTTTTTAGAAAACTTTTTAGAAAGTTCCTTTTCAGCTATGGCTAATAACGTTTCCATATATATAATGCTTTTCTTATTAACTACCTTTTCAAGTTCTATATTGTTATTTACTCCATCTATATAGCTTTTAAATTGTCCATTAATCTCAAATCTAATTATTGTATCTATATCATCCTGATTATCATATCTATTCCTCAGGTCATTTAACCTTTTTTCTATTTTTTCATAAAAAGATTCATATCTAATTTTATTTTTAGGAAGATTTAATTTAGCTTCGCCATCTCCATAGAAAATAATAAAATCATTTCCTCCAAAGAAACTTTCTATTTCCTCATTAATATCCTTTTTATATATACCATATTTTCTTATGTGATCTGGTAAGTGTATTACCTCTATTTCAATCTTTTCTCTTTGTAGATGAATTGTATCTAAAAACGCATTTGCACACACTAACTTTATATCACTTTTAAGTTGTCCTATATTTCCTATACACTCATAATTCAAAAGATTTTTTATAACACTTTTATTAACTACTATATCCTTTTTTATTCTACTTGCTTCTCCTTCAATGAAAGCTTGTATCATTTTAAATCTATCTATTTTACTTATTTCATTTAAAGAAGGTATTTTTATAGTCATAGGAATTCTTCTTGTAAATGTACCAAGTAATGCATCTTCTTTACTAGCCGTAGTAGCACAAATAATTAATACATCAACCTTTTTTCTCTCAGTTGATCCTATAGCTGAAAATTCTCCTTTATCCATTAAATAAAATAAAGTCTCCTGCCCCTCCGGTGGTAGTCTATGTACTTCGTCTAAAAATAATATCCCTTTATCTGCTGATTCCACAAGCCCATCATAGTCTTTATTCGCGCCAGTAAATGCTCCTTTTACATATCCAAATAATTGAGATAGCAAAAGTTGAGAATTATTACTATAATCGGCACAGTTAAATGCAACAAAAGGGGCATCTCCATTTAATATCTTCTTTTCAATTGCATACTCATACATTTTTTCTGCAAATGTAGTTTTTCCAACTCCAGTTGATCCAAGTAGTAAAGTATTAAGTCCTCTTGGTGGATAGCTTATGGCAGCCTTAGCTTGTTTTATTGCTTTTTTTAGACTTCCATCCTTTCCTATAACCTTACTAAATACATCTTCATTTATAACTTCATTTTCATCATCATCTTCTATACATCTATATACTACAGGTCTTCCCCCTTCTTTTTTTATTAATCCATCCCTTACAAGCTTATTTAATTCACTACTTGCATTACTTCTTTTTATCCCAATTCCTTCTGCAATATCATTTGTAGTTACACCTATATCTAAATTATCTTTTTTTTGAATTTTATTTCTATTTAAAATATATTTATATATTTCTTCATACCTATTATTTCTAATCATTTTCTTCTCCTTTCAATAAAAAAATAATCTTTAATGCCTTATTAAGAATATCTTCACCTCTACAAAGGCCATAATCCATACTATCTATAATAGCAACAGGTATATTTTTATCTTCTACTGCCTTCTTTACCATGTCTATCTTATACTTTATTTGTGGACCTAATAAGATTAAGTTACATTGTTTAACATTATCGACAAATTCCTCTATACCTTCCGCTAATATTGTAATATCCCTATTGCCAATTACTTTTTTAATAGATTCAACAACTATATTACTTGATGTTCCCGTTGCACA
>JARIDB010000028.1 GCA_029257045.1 Clostridium sp. | reverse complement strand
TACTTTCTTATACCTTAGTTATACACCAAAGTAAGTCTTTACTTCATTTCTAACATTATCAAAAAACTTAGTTACAGATGTAGGATTTAACTTACTCTTTATTTCATTTTCATTTTCTAGTGTCCTTCCTTCTAATAATCCTACGTGATATCCTTTTTCTATCTTGTCTTTTAAATCTTCTGATATTATTAATTTTTCCTCTTCTAACTTAACAACATTTTCAAAGCAATGAGTTTTTCTATCACTTAACCCACCAACTATAAATACTGGTTCTGCATTATCTAAGTTACCTTTTACTGTTAAACTTAGAGTTTCTACTGCATCTAATATTGCATTTACTCTCTCTGCTTTTTCCTTATTATCAGCTTCCTTATAATTTTCCTCTTGCTGAAAGTTTTCATCTTTTCCTATCATCTCTAAGTCAATAGTTATACTATATATTTTAAAAGATTTATCATATTCATATTGATAAGGCATAAGTCCAGCTTCCTTAGAATTTCCTTGTAAATTTACATTCTTAGCTTTTGCAAAATTATTAGCTAAGTATAAGTTGTTATGGAATCTTGTTTCATTTACAAAGCTTTCGCAAGATATTGCATCTGTTAAGTAAAAAGAACTCTTTCTAATATTAGTAGTTCCTTTTGTACTCATATATCCACCTTCAAGAGCTCTACAGTTAGATGCATTTAAGTCTTTATTAGCTAACTTTTGAGTTGCTCCATCAACTTCAGTTTGTAAATCATCGTACATTCCACCTTGAACCATTATTGCATTTTTTAAACTTTCTCTACTTCTTATAGTATAAACTTTTCTATTTTTAAATACCTTTTGTACACTTGCTATATTTCCTAATCCTTCTGAATAGTTTGAAGTCATATTTGATACTACTGTTAAAGTCAATGCTTTTTTACCTTTCATAATTTCCACCTCTTATTAGTTATTTTTATTTTCATTTGAGTTTTGATTTTTCTTTGATAATGCATTTATAAATGTATAGGCTAAATCTTTATTTTCTTCAAAATCATCATATAAATCATATACAAAACTAAACTCTATTCCTGAGTAATTGGATAATTGAAGTAATATTTGACATACTCTATCATAATCTTTAAATATAATTGAACTTGTTAGCTTTTGCTTATAGCTATCTAATTTATTAATTTGTAAAACTTCTGATACTTTTTTTGCACAAGCGTAAGCTCCTTTTAATCTATTCTTCATTGTTTTATCCCTCCTTATTAATACATTAATTTTTATTAATTGAGATACTATATAATCTCTATTTTTTTCTTTTAAGAAAAGCTCTATTAAATTGTCTAATAATACATTATTTAAAATACTTTCTGTTACTTCCTTCTGAATATTTATATAATACTTATCTGTTATCTTGTGAGAAAAGCAGAATGATTTATATTCAATGTTTTCATTAGTAAGTTCTTTAAATATATCTATACTTTCTTTTCTTATATATAGTGTTTCAAAATAACCTTTAGCTATATCTTTAAATATAACTTCTAAATCTCTATCTATGAAATCTGAAGATTCTATAATTCCTTTAAAAAGTGCTTGTCTTGCATCTTTTCTTTTATTTTCACCCTCTAAATCTTGTAAAATCTTTTCATTTAAAATTTTATTTGAAATTTTAAGATTCCGTATTGAATGATTATCATTTATAAAAAAAGCCTCTCTATTTCCTTCAAAGGCGAATGGAATAAAATCAAATTCTAATACATCTGTACCTACAAAGGTATTTGTCATAAAATTAAATCCAGTTGATTTGCCTTTTTTTCCTGCATCTATACAATATCCAACTAATCTACAATAATCTTGATTATCATTAAAAAGCTGATTTGTATTGCTGTAATTAGCATACATATTGCTTTTACTTCTAAATGTTTCTTTTATAATTTCATTTCTATTTTTATTAACACCTTCTAATACCTCTTGTTTATTCAATTTATCAAACTTTATCTTGCTAAATTTCTTTTTCATTATTGTATTAGCTACTAGCTTTTCGTTAACCATCTTTACTTGTTCATCACTTACTTCTTCATTAGAAAGTATATTTTCTATAACTTTATGATGTAGCTCTTCCCCATACCTTTCCTCTACAAACTGCAAATATTTTTCTTCAGTTATATACTCACTATTATAAAAAATACAATCATCATCTATCTCATAATCTAAATCATGATAATCTAGATATTTCATAAGTCCAACTATAGATGCTGAAAATCTCCAATCAGATGGTTCTAACATAGTATCATAATTGTTGTTTTGTAAAGTTGTTTTCATATTAGCTTCCTTTCCTATACTAAATCTTGAGTTACTAAATCTATCATACCAAAGCCTATTGATTTACGACTTCCTATTCCTGCATCATAAAAATGCTGTAAAACCTTACTATTACCTTGAATTTCAAATGTTCCAGTTGTTGTATCTATATATCTTCTATAATGCTTTATCACAACTTTTTTACATTGTATTGGGTTTACCTTTACTTCTTCTGCTTGTTCTTTAGTAAATCCTGCGGTTAATAATTGATTAGTTAATACTACACTTAACTTTTCTCTAAAGCTTTCATCATTATAT
>JARIDB010000108.1 GCA_029257045.1 Clostridium sp. | reverse complement strand
AATAAAGTAGTATCTGTGTACTCATAAGATATAAATATTGGTCTATCATAACAATCATAATATATAAATTTTGATATATATTAACAATGTATAGCTGATATTATAAAACTTGTTAAAACCATAAAAGATGTATATTAAGTGATTTACCTACATTAATAAGATTTATATAGATAAAAAAGAGAATCAACGGATTCTCTCTTTTATTTATATAAATCTTCTTCAATTATACTTTTTGCTATTAATCCTATATTTACTTCTTTAATATCCATATATACATCAATAATTCTATCTACTAAAGTAACCTCTACATAATTTATTTCTTTTCCATTTTCATCTTCATAAGTTATAATATCATATGTAAGTATCTCCTCTAATAGTTCCTTTTTACTAATCATAATATCACCTCTTCAAAAATCATTTTATCAAAAGTATTTTATAATGTCCATTTTAAAGTATTTAGCCATATGTATATTATTTTCTTTCCCATAATGATACTTTATCAATATCTGTAAAACCCATTTTTCTATATAGGTTAATTGCTTTTTCATTTTCATAATCTACTCTTATATACAAATTTTTTATTCCTGCTTCTTTAGCTTTAATTATTATTCCATTTAATAAAGCTTTGCCAAGACCTTTGCCCCTAAATTCTTTAATAGTACCAAAATTAACTATAGTATGCATTCCTCTATTATTTATTATTTGTCCATATCCTATATGTTTATTTTCTTCAACACCAAAATAACATAAATTCTTAATATAATAATCTTGAACCATATCCATATAAATATCTTCTATAGATAATTGCTTTCTATTAGCTTCCCCAAATATTTCATTTTGTACATGACATCTTAAAGCTTCATCTTTATTTGCTTTAAATTCAACTATACTAAAATCTTCATAGTCATATTTATCTTTTTTATAATTTTCTAGATTCATATGCATTAAATTACTATATCTAACATTTTTAAAACCCAATCTCTTTAAGATTAAGTTTTTATTATTATTATCTAATTCCTCATAAACTAAAATTAAATTATCAAAATTTGATAAGGTTATTTCATTTATTAAATTATAATATTTAGGATCAATGAATAATGACCATACTCTAGTAAATCTATCAACTGGTGATTCATGCCATAAATAACCTATAGAAATTCCATTTACAGTAATTAGTTTAACAAACTTTCTATATAAAAATTTCATTACAAAATTCTGCTTATCATAAATATAAAAGAAATCTTTATCATAACTCTTATAATTATTACTTTCATTATATAATTCTCTAAAAATTTCAATATTATTTAATGATAATTTTTCAAGCATTCTCTTTACCCTTTCCCCTTATCGTATATAATATAGTATAATTCTTTTATTTCATATAGGTCAATACACTAAATAAAAACACACATATATATAATTATATGTGTGTGTTTCCTTATTATAACTATTCAGTATCCTTTATGCTTAGAGCAATTTTCTTATTTTCCACATCTATAGAAAGTATTAACGCTTTAACTTCATCTCCAACACTTAAAACTTCTGAAGGGCTACCTATTTTATTATGAGTTATTTTTGATATATGAACTAATCCATCTACTCCTGGTTCTAGTTCTACAAATGCTCCAAACTCTCTAATTCTAGCTACCTTTCCCAAAACAACAGAGCCTTCTGGATATTTACTTTCAACATTCTTCCATGGTTCTTCTGTTAATTCCTTAATGCTTAAAGATAATCTATTCTTTTCTTTATCTGCTTCCATTATTTTAGCTTCAATTATGTCGCCAATCTTTAATAAGCTTTCTGCTGATTTAATATGGCTCCATGATATTTGTGATAAGTGTATTAATCCATCTACACCAAATACATCAACAAATGCACCAAATTTAGCAAATCTTTTAATCTCTACCTGTACAACGTCACCTACTCTAATTTTACTCCAAGCAGCTTCTTCCTTTATCTTTTGTTCTTCTTCTAAAATAACTTTTCTTGAAGCTATTATTTTAGAAGGATTCTCAACTGAGTAATCTATTAATTTCACTTCTAATTCAGTTCCTACTAAGTTGCTTCTGTCTTTTGAAAATCTAACATCTACATGAGATCCAGGAATAAATACTCTTACGCCTTTATAATATCCTATTAATCCTTTTTCAGTTGCTTGTTTAATTAGAACCTTAAAAATTTCATTATTATTAAATAATCTTTCTATTTCTCTAAAAGATTCTTTTCTTTCATACTCAACTCTTGAAAGAACTACATTACCATACTCATCCTTAAGTTTTATAACCTTTGCAGTTATTTTATCCCCTACCTTAATAGTAGAAAGATAACTTTCTAAATCCTTTTCTAATGTTAATTCTCTAAATGGGATTATACCATCAACTTTATAACCTACTAAAGATAAAATTACTCCATCTTTACCTATTGATGATATTTCTGCTGTTATCTCATCACCAGTTTTATACTTTTTGTCCATTTCTTCCATTAAACTTAATTGATCTTCCATTAGCTATTGCCCTCCATTATATCTATAACTTCTTTTATTATCCAATCTGGTGTTGAAGCACCAGCTGTTATACCTACAACCTTATTACGATTTTCTTCTATAAATTCTTGAGTTAATTCTTTTGAATTCTCAATATGGATTGTATTTTCACAATTTTCTTTTGATATTTGATATAACTTTGTTGTATTAGAGCTATTTCTACCACCTATTACAATCATTGTTTCAACTTTACTTGAAAGTTCCCTTGCACTTTTTTGTCTTACTTCTGTAGCAGAACAAATTGTGTTAAAGGCTAAAACTTCTTTTGAAAGAGTAGATACATTGCTTACAGTATCTTTCCAAGTTTGTTCTTTTTCTGTAGTTTGGGATACAACACATATTTTATTAGGAAGCTTTTCATCAAAGTTTCCATCTTTCGTCATTATAGCAGTGTTATTACACCAACCATTAATCCCTATTACTTCAGGATGATCTTCATCTCCTAAAATAACTATATTATAACCTAAATTATTATATTTATTAACTTTTCTTTGAATATTAGTTACATAAGGACAAGTAGCATTAACTACTATTAATCCTTTTTTTTCTAAGCTTTCTATTGCATCTTTTGTTACACCATGAGATCTTATAACAATAACATCTCCTTCTTTTAAATAATCCGTTTCATTAAAATCTATAGCATATATATTATTTTCTTCCAAATACTTTACTACATCATTGTTATGTATAAGTGGTCCTAAAGTATAAATTTTCTTTTTATATTTCTTTTCAACTTTTAATGCTTCTTCTACAGCTCTTTGTACTCCAAAGCAGAAACCAGCACTTTCAGCTAATAATATTTTTTTCATAAAGTTTCTCCTATATATTTAAAATTTTGTTTTATTCTAAATAGAAAGTTGTTTTTTAATAATTTCAGATATCTTATCAGTGACTTCAATTATTGATAAATTTGTTGAATCAATTTCTAAAGCATTTTCTGCCTTTCTTAATGGGTCTACTTCTCTAGTACTATCATTGTTATCTCTTTTTATAATATCTTCTAAAATCGTCTTATAATCAACCTCTATACTTTTTCCAATTAACTCTTTATATCGTCTATCTGCTCTAGCTTCTGGTGTAGCTGTCAGATAAAATTTAAACTTAGAATCTTTTAGTACTACAGTTCCAATATCTCTGCCATCCATAATAACATTAAATCTATTTGACATATCTCTTTGTAACTTAACTAATTTTTTTCTAACTTCTTTTATAGATGCATACCTCGAAGCTAATTCACTAATTTCTGGTAGTACAATTTTATCCTGGATATTTTGTCCATTTAGAATTAAATCATCATTCTCAAATTTCATATCCATTTTGTCAATTATATCAATTAATCCTTTTATATTATTTTCATCTATATTATTTTCTTTAGCAACTAAAGCCACGGCTCTATACATAGCTCCTGTATTTATATACATTAAGTCAAAATTTTTACCAACTAATTTTGCAATTGTACTTTTACCTGCTCCTGCAGGTCCATCTATAGCAACTGATATTCTCAAATTAAAATTCCACCTTTCTTATTAAAAACAAAACATTCAATCTAAATTATATTATTTTTACACTTTTTTAACAAGTCTATTTATATATTATTTCCTGCTAGATATCCAGTAGATATTGCTATTTGTACGTTGTATCCACCTGTATATGCATCAACGTCTATTATTTCTCCAGCAAAAAGTAAATTATTAATTAATTTTGATTTCATTGTTGAAGGATCTATTTCTTTTGTATCTATTCCCCCAGATGTTACAATAGCTTCTTTTATTGGCCTTAATCTATCAAATTCCAATTGTATATTTTTAATTATATAACCCAAATATTTTCGTTCTTCTTTTGTAATTTCATTTACTATTTTATCTTCATTTATTTTAGAAGAAGTAATAATATAATTAATTAACTTTTTAGGAAGAAGTTCATCTAGAGAATTCTTAAATTCTTTATTAATATTTTTTGAAAAGTCTTTTTGTATTCTTTTATCTAATGCTTCTAAAGTTAAAGCGGGTTTTAAATCAATTATAATATAATAATTTTCTTTAGTATTTATTAAGTTTGATACTTTTAAGGATAAAGGTCCAGAAATACCATAGTTAGTTATCAAAACTTCTCCAATCTCATTAAACCTAGGCTTTTTACTGTTATTTTCATATAGTTTTAATTCTATATTTTTCAAATTAACTCCTATTGTTTCTATAGGAAATTTATTTTTTATTTCTATAGGTACTAGTGAAGGAGTAAGCTCTATAATATTATGGCCTAATGCTTTTGCAAATCTGTATCCATCCCCTGTTGATCCTGTTAAAGGATATGATATTCCTCCTGTAGCAATTATAAAACTATCACCTTCAATTAAATCTTTATTATTTACTTCTACACTAATTATTTTTTTCCCTTTAAAGTTAACTTTTGTAACCTTACTATTTAATTTAATATCTATTTTATTATTTTTTAACTCATTTAAAAAACCTTTTATAATATCTGAAGATTTATCTGATTCTGGAAAGACTCTTCCTCCTCTTTCTCCTTTAAGTTCTATACCTTGAGATTCAAAAAAATTTATAGTATCTTCATTTGTATAAGAGTA
>JARIDB010000012.1 GCA_029257045.1 Clostridium sp. | reverse complement strand
ATAAATAAATAAATAAATAAATAAATAAATAAATAAATTGATTATAAATCTTGTTTAATAAGATGTTTTTAATAGGTCATTGAAAAAGAATTAATATTATCAGATAGATAATGAAAGGAGCACTAGTTATGTATAATTTTAAAATTAATGGTAATGAAAGATCATCACAAGAGGAAATGAGTCTTCTAGACTATTTAAGAGATGTAGAACAAATAACATCTTTAAAAAATGGTTGTGCTGAAGGAGCATGTGGCGCTTGTATGGTCCTTGTTAATGGGTTAGCCCAAAGAGCTTGTATTTTAAAGCTAAGTAAACTTGATGGAAAAGACATAATAACTGTTGAAGGAATAAATGAAAAGGAAAGAGATGCCTTTGCTTATGCTTTTGGAAAGTGTGGAGCTGTTCAATGTGGTTTCTGTATTCCTGGAATGGTTATAAGTGCTAAAGGGTTACTTGATAAAAATTTAAATCCAACTGAAGAAGAAATTAAAGTAGCTTTAAAAGGAAATATATGTAGATGTACTGGATATGTAAAGATAATTGAAGCTATAATGTTAGTTGCTGAAATTCTTAGAGAAAATAAAGAGGTTCCAAAGGTTTATTGTAAAGGACTAGTTGGAGAAAATCTTCCTCGTATTGATGCTGAAGTTAAAACTTTAGGTATTGGTAAATATGCAGATGATTTACAATTAGAAGGAATGCTTTATGGTTCAGCATTAAGAACAAAGTATCCAAGAGCATTAATAAAGAGTATTGACACTTCAAAAGCAGAAGCTTTAGAAGGTGTAGAAGCTGTACTTACTTGCAAGGATATTCCTGGAGATAGATACTTAGGTCATTTAGTTCAAGATTGGCCTGCTATGATTGATGTTGGAGAAATAACAAGATACCTTGGAGATTCTCTTGCATTAGTAGCAGCTAAAGATAAAAAGACTTTAAAAGAAGCTTTAAGCTTAATTGAAGTTGAGTATGAAGAGTTAGAACCAGTTACAAGTCCAGAGATGGGTATGAGAGAAGATGCACCTAAAGTACATCCAAATGGAAATATTTTAAGTAGACAATACCTAAATAGAGGTAATGTTGATGAGGCTATAAAGAACTCTAAATACGTTGTTACTGAAAAGTACTCAACACCAGCAACAGAACATGCATTCTTAGAACCAGAATGTGCTGTAGCTAATTATGAAGAAGATGTGCTTACAGTATATACAGGTGGCCAAGGTATTTATGATGAATTAAGAGAAGTTGGAAAACTATTAGCTTTAGATAATACAAAGCTTAGAATTAAGAGTATGTTAGTTGGAGGAGGTTTTGGTGGTAAAGAAGACATGAGTGTACAACACCATGCAGCATTACTTACTTATCATACTAAGAAACCAGTTAAAGTACTTTTAAGCAGAAAAGAAAGTATAATTATACATCCAAAGAGACATGCAATGGAAATGGAATTTACAACAGCTTGTGATGAAAATGGAAATTTAACTGCTATGAGAGGAAAAATTATATCAGATACTGGAGCTTATGCATCATTAGGTGGTCCAGTATTACAAAGAGCTTGTACTCATGCAGCTGGTCCATATAATTATCAAAACATGGAAGTAGAAGGATTTGCTATTTATACAAACAATCCACCAGCAGGAGCATTTAGAGGCTTTGGAGTTACACAATCAGCTTTTGCTAATGAATGTAATATAACTAAACTTGCAGAACTTGTAGGAATGGATCCTTGGGAATTTAGACATAAAAATGCTATAAGACCAGGACAAGTACTTCCTAATGGACAAATAGCAGATGAAGGAACAGCTTTAGTAGAAACTTTAGAAGCTGTAAAAGATACTTTCTATAATAATAAAAATGTAGGGGTAGCTTGTGCATTTAAAAATGCAGGACTAGGAGTTGGAATACCTGATACAGGAAGATGTAGAATTGTTGTTGAAAATGGTATAGCTGTAATAAGATCAGCTGCTCAATGTATAGGACAAGGATTAGGTACAATAGTTACTCAAGTAGTTTGTAGTACAACAGGACTTGATTCTTCTAAAGTTACTTTTGCAGATCCAGATACTTTCCTAGCACCAAATTCAGGAACTACAACAGCTTCAAGACAAACTGTACTTACAGGAGAAGCTACAAGACTTGCAGCTTTAAAACTTAAAGATGCTTTAAAATATAATAAACTTGAAGAATTAGAAGGAAAAGAATTCTATGGAGAGTTCTGTCCACCAACAGATCCACTTGGTAGCACTAAAGAAAATCCAGTAAGCCACGTTGCTTATGGATATGCTACTCAAGTAGTTGTTTTAGATGATAATGGAAAGGTAACAAAAGTTGTAGCTGCTCATGATGTGGGAAAAGCTGTAAATCCAGTTTCTGTAGAAGGCCAAATTGAAGGTGGAGTAGTTATGGGATTAGGTTATGCCCTAACAGAAGATTATCCACTTAAAAACAGCGTGCCACTAGCTAAATTTGGTACTTTAGGATTATTTAGAGCTACTACTATACCAGAAATAAAATCTATAGTTGTAGAGAAAAACGATATAGATTTAGCTTATGGAGCTAAAGGAGTTGGAGAAATAGTAGTTGTACCAGCAGCGCCAGCTATACAGGCTGCTTACTACAAATTAGATGGTAAATTTAGAACAAAATTACCACTAGAAGATACTTTTTATAAGAAAACTAAGAAATAATTAAAAGATATTAGAAATAGATTTTAATTAAAATAAAAAAGCAGATTCGATATAATAATTCGAATCTGCTTTTACTTTGTTTATTAAATTAATAAGATAGATAAGTACATATTTATTATAATAAAGACGTAAGTCTAAATTAAGATAGAAGTTTTATATTGAATATTATCCTCAATAACATTAGAATTATATTAAAGATAATTTAAATCATTTTAAGGAGGAAATTTTGGATAGAAAGTTAATAGAAAAGATAATAGGTAAAAAAAACTACGTTAATTTAAATGACGAAATATATATATTAAGAGAAACAACAAGTGTTATGAGAGAAAGTATTCAAAATAACTTAGTTTTCACAAAGGAACTTATAGAGAAAGCTAGTATAAAAGCTTCAAAATCTAAAGGTATAGTTAAAGAAATAATTAAGGGATTAGAAAATGATTCATTTGTTGCAGGGTACACTAACAGTAAAAAATATCTATTAGAATACTTAAAAGATATTAATAATAATTTAGATGGTATTATAAAATCAACTGACCCATTTAATTACGATGAATTAATTATATATACAAATAGTCTTATAGATCTTATTTTGATTTTCTAAGGGCATTTAAAATGAATATAGATTAATACTAAAAGAAAATATAGAGCCTCCTTATATTATAGAAGTATCTTATGGATAATTTTATAATATAAGGAGGCATTATTATACAAGATTATAATTATAATCTTATATAATATACTCGTAAATGATTATAAATAATAAATAAAAAATAAAACTAAAAATTTCTAAAGTATTAAAAAAAGATAGTGATTTTCAATATATATAAATAATATTATTTTGATAAGATTATTAAAATAAGAAAAAAGTGTTGTATTTTACTAAAAAAAATGATATATTTTAAAAAATACTTTTAATTTAGTTCCGAGAGACTAAGAAGGGAGATAGAAATATGAAAAAAATATCAGAAAATGAAATATTAATGGTTGATGTCAACGAAAAGGTTCCAATGAGGAGGGCAATTCCATTAAGCATACAACATTTATTTGCAATGTTTGGATCATCTATTTTAGTTCCAATATTGTTTAACATTGATCCAACAACAGTAATATTTTTCAATGGTATAGGTACATTATTTTATGCATTTATAACAAAGAAAAGTATACCAGCCTATTTAGGATCAAGTTTCGCTTTTCTAGCACCAACATTTCTATTAATTAGTGAAGGTTATAGTTTTCAAACTGTACAAGGAGGCTTTGTAGTTTCAGGTCTTGTCTTTTCAATAGTAGCAATTATCGTAGGTTATACAGGGACAGGCTGGATTAATAAATTATTTCCACCAGCAGCAATGGGAGCAATAGTTACTATAATAGGATTAGAACTTGCTAGTACAGCAGCTGATATGGCAGGATTCCCAGTTGGAGGATCAAACTCACCAGAACTTAATACAACTTGGGTTATAGTATCAATGGTTACTCTTATGACAGTTATATTAAGCAGTGTATTACTAAGAGGGTTCTTAAAGGTAATACCTATCTTAATAGGAGTTATTGTTGGTTACATAACAGCTTATTTTATGGGACTTGTAGATTTTAACTCCATAAATAATGCAGCTTTCTTTACAGTACCACAAATAAAAATGGCTGAATTTGATATGACAGCTATATTAACTATACTTCCTGCTACATTCGTAGTAATAGCAGAACATATAGGACACTTAAAAGTTACTAGTAATATAGTAGGCAGAGACTTAACAAAAAATCCAGGACTTCATAGATCACTTTTAGGAGATGGATTATCAACTATGATTTCAGGGATGTTTGGATCAGTACCAACTACTACTTATGGTGAAAACATAGGGGTTATGGCATTAACAAAGGTATATAGCGTATATGTAATATGTGGTGCAGGAATAATTTCAATAATATTAGGATTCTCAGGTAAGCTTTCAGCTATAATAAGTACAATACCAACTCCAGTAGTAGGTGGTGTTAGCTTATTATTATTTGGAACTATTGCAACATCAGGACTTAGAACTTTTATAGAAGAAAAAGTAGACTTTTCAAAATCAAGAAACTTAATACTTACATCAGTTATATTTATGGTAGGATTAAGTGGGATAAAATTAAGTATAGGAGTTGTAGAGTTAAAAGGAATGGGACTTGCAACAGTAGTTGGAATTGCTTTAAACTTAGCATTTATAATATTTGATAAGTTTGGAATTATGAATGAAGAAGCATAAATATAATTAATAGATATTTAGAATAATTTATTTGAATATAAATAACAAAGGAAGTAACGAAATGTTACTTCCTTTATTTTTTTATAATAAGAAGAATTATAGTGGTTTATATAGTTACTAATAGAAAGAATATGGTAAAATATTAGTATAAGATGTTAAAGAATGGAGAATATGAAAGCTAAAGAAGGAATTAATTCCTTATAATGTATAGCTTTGAAGATTTGAGGTGAAGTAATGAGTCTAAATACTAGAATTAATAGTATAGATTTACAGAGAAAAGTAATTGATACAGTTAATGATCAGGATATTATATTAGAGAAGAGTATTTCATATAGTGATTTTGAAGCTATATCGTACAAGTTACCTACTTCTAGTAGTGTAGATACAAGAATCTTTGGAAGACTATTAGAAGATAATAGAGTAGTTGCGAGTTATAAAATGTACTGGTTATTAGGTATTCTTGAGGAAGTTAGTACAGGTAATATAGTAATACCATTTAAAAAAATTATAGCGAGAATGATAACAGGGGCATGGTATCCGACACTACAATATAAACTGTATTTTGGACAATTTGATAATCTTGTTAAGTCAATAGAATACATATCTAGTGTATATAAGAAGCCAACTAATATTAATAGCTCAGAATTATTAGAGTTTATAAATAATTGTGATGATAAAATATTAAATAAACAAATGAAAGAGTTAACAAACCATGCGCCATATAAACTTTTGACACCATTTTTCGATGAAAAGATAAAAGGAATAGATGGTTCTGAAAGAGTTAAGAAAATAATTGAATTATCTAATTTAGAATCAGGTGTATTATATAAGATAATTAAGAGTGAGGAAGATAAAATAGAAATACATGAAGATTGGGCTAAATATATGCAGGATAATTATAGAGTAATTAAAGCCTGGATATATTATAGATTAACTTGCTTTTTACAAAAAAGAAATCCAAATGTACCTGCAATAATGTTTAAGCTTGATCCACCTATATCAAGGAAATTATCTACAGCAACAAAGATATGGACAGAGATTATTGAAGAAAGAAAAATAAAAGAAATATATACAGGAAAAGAATTTACTAAAGAAAACTACGAATGTCATGGATC
>JARIDB010000039.1 GCA_029257045.1 Clostridium sp. | reverse complement strand
ATAGTGAACATATAATGGTTTGCGATGACTTGGAGCGTAAGCGAAGTCATAAGCAAACTATTATATGTTCACCTTTTTTATATCTTAAGTTAAAAGTTAGCTACATTAAAAAATGTTTATACTAACTAATTAGTAACTTGAATTGCCTTAGTATTATGAGGTTATTCAAGGTGAGGTAAAAGATTGTTAACAACTTGTTTTATAAGCATAATATTAATTACTTCAGAATACGTAAGTTAATCTAAACATATACATATAATGTTATATAATCTGAAAAAATATTATGGTTAGGGGGAATTATTTATGGTAAGTTTGCCGTGGTGGCAGTATGTACTTTCAATGGGTGGTTTTATAATCTTCTTATTATTTCTAATTGATTTTATGAGGAAACATCCAAAGTTTACACATGTATTTTGGATTGCAGCATTATTTACATTTCCAGTATGGATAATTAGTGGGGGGGTAGTAGGCTGGTTTAGATGGTCTAAGACTCTAAGTATTTTACTTCCAATTATATTTTTCAATCTTTGTAGAATAGCAAGCTATGAAAAAAAGAGAGGGAAGATATGGGATGCTATTCAAAAGAGGGAAGTTATATGGTTCTTTTATTCAATATTATTCTTGAATATTATTGAAGCTACAATAAAGGATGTTACTTTAGGAAATTATTTTAACGCACTTTGTGGATTGTTGTTGTGTGTTACTATTCCTTATGCACCAAGGTTCTGGAAAGTTACAGATGAAAAACCAAGTGATATAGTTGGTTATACTACTGTAGCGTGGAACTTTATTTATACAACTTGGAATGCTTGTTTTGTTTTTGCAGAATCACCAAAAGGATTTGCAGGTACATGTTGTATTCTCTTGGCAGCAGAATTATATCCGATAATCAAGAAACGTCCTGAATTATATATTACTTCTCGTGTTTATACATTGGCTTTTTGTCTTTTATTTAAAGCTTGCTTCCCAAAGGTTATTCCTGCATTAATGGATGCATCAGCTTGGTTTAATCCACAAGTACTATATTATTGGGGGTTAGCAAATGCTGTAATGATAATACCATATGTATTTTGGCACACATGGCAGCTCCATACAGGAAAAAGTGACTTTAGTTTTAGAAGAAGAAAAGTGGATTATGATACTACATTTAAAAAATTATATAATTAGAAATTATTATCCTTGTCTGTAATGGTTTTCTAGAAGCGGAATAATCCACAATAAATTAATATCATGGATTATTTGAACTATTTCTTATAATTAGTAAGTATTAAGTTTAAATCAAAAATTATATTACTTTTTAGGCTATAACTTCCTTGATGAAGACACCAATCAAAAACAACACCCCTTGATGTTCTTAGAAGAGTTTTAGTTAATTCATCAGAAGAGATATCAGATTTTAATTCATCAGCTTCGATAGCTAATTCTATTGCAGACTTAAGTTCAAGGGCAAGAAAGCGATCTGGTTTAAAAGTATAATTTTCATCTATAGAGAGAAGGCTTCTGTAAACATCACTTACAAATATCCATCCAAAATCCTGTAATAAAGAACAGCCTTCATCGAATAGATATATAATTCTTTCTATATTTGAATTAAAGGTTCTTAAGTAAAAACGCTCTTTTAATAATAAATCGACTTGCTCATAACCTGTATTAATTATTTGATTTTTAGATTTAAAATGATGGTAGAAGGCTCCTGTGGAAATTTCAGCTGCATCACAAATATCTTGAATTTTTATATTTTCAAACCCTTTCTTTTTAAAAAGATCAGTTGCTATTTGTGTAATTCTAAGTTTTGTGGCAATAGCCTGTTTTTGTCTTTCAGTTAATTGATTCATAATTATAATTCCTTTAATATTTAATTTTAAAATGGTGATGTTGTATTTTAAAAAGTATATCATAAAAGAAATATCGTAACAACTTGTGGAGATGTTTACAAATGCTGGAATATCATGTTATATTATTAACATAGTGTGATTCGGTGAACCTTGTTCGGTGAATTATATCTAGTAAAATAAGTCTTTCATGTTATATGGTTTATGATGTGATTTTAAGTATATAGGAGGGGAGATGGCAGGCCACTAAAATATTCTTTAATGTTTTTCTATCATTAATATTTTGTTAATTAACAAAATAGATGTAATTTATTATTTTACTTTTATTTAGAAACCGTAAAAAGATGTAGAAAAAATTGAATCCAAATATCAAGTTTATACAAATCTCTCCTATAGCTACTAGTGAGGGAATTGATGAGTGATCTAATTAGATATGTACCGAAGATAAGGTTTGAAATTGAAAAGAGTATATAAATAGGTATAAAAGATAAGATTATAATAAAACTTTATTTGGAGGTATATATGGTAAGAGAAAAGGTATTAGATCTTGCAAATCATATAAGTATGAAAAAACGTGGTTCAAAATCAGAAGTTAAGGCAGAAGACCCAGAATATAAAATTTTAGAGCCTGTTGTTACAGATGAAATGGCAGAAGTAGGTCTTTTTATTGAATATGCTAAACGTAAGACTGCAGAAGAAATTGCTGCAAAGAGTGGTAAATCTTTAGAGGATACAAAAAGAATTCTTTGGGATTTAGCTTATAATGGTGTTTGCTTTATTGTGGAAGAAGATGGAGTGGATAAGTATTGGTATGAGGTTTGGGTTCCAGGTCACATGGAAATAATAGTGAATCATCCTGATAAAGATAAAGTTGAGAATTTTAAGCAAATTGGAGAGGCTTTTGAAGCATATGGAAGAAAAAAGGCACCTTTAACAGCAGGGGTTTTTCCTCTTGGAACAGGGCCTATGCGTGTTATTCCAATAGAAAAAGCTATTGATGGGGAAACAAGAAGAGCATCTTATGAAGAAGTTTCAAGGTATCTTAATGATAACACAGTTTTTTCTGTTTCAGATTGTTCTTGTCGTACATCAAGAGAAGCTATGGGGGAAGGTTGTGGCCACTTAAAAGAAGATATGTGCATACAACTTGGAGATGCTGCTAAATATTATATTCGTACTGGTAGAGGTAGAGCTATTACTAGGGAAGAAGCTTTTGATATTATTAAAAGGGCTGAAGAAAATGGGTTAATGCATCAGATGCCCAATATGGATGGTATAGGAAAAACACATGCTATATGTAATTGCTGTGGTTGTTCTTGTTATGCAACTAGGATTGCGGGAATGTTTGGAAACAATGATATGATACGTTCAAATTATGTGTCAAGAATAGATAAAGATAAATGTGTTGCTTGTGGAGAGTGCGTTCAAGTTTGCCCAGTTAATGCATTAAAGCTAGGTCAAAAGTTATGTACTAAAACAGAAGTTCAAAAGAAGAAGAGGGTTGACTTTGCCGATAATACAGAGTGGGGTCAAGATAAATGGAATATTGATTATAGAATAAATAGAAAAAATGTTGTAGAAACTGGTACAAGTCCTTGTAAAACAAATTGTCCAGCACACATATCAGTTCAAGGTTATATTAAGCTAGCATCTCAAGGAAGATATACAGAAGCTCTTGAGCTTATAAAACATGAAAATCCATTTCCGGCAGTATGTGGTCGTATTTGCCCAAGAAAATGTGAATCTGAATGTACTAGGGCAGAAATTGATGAAGCAGTTGCTGTAGATGAAATCAAGAAATTTATTGCAGAAAAAGATTTAAATGAAAAGACTAGGTATGTACCTAAAATAAGACATGAATATGGTAAGAAAATTGCTATAGTGGGGTCTGGTCCTTCAGGGCTTTCATGTGCTTATTATTTAGCTATTGATGGATATAAAGTAACAGTCTTTGAAAAACAAAAGGCTCTTGGAGGAATGCTAACACTTGGAATTCCATCTTATAGGTTAGAAAAAGATGTAATAAATGCAGAAATTGATATTTTAAGAGAATTAGGTGTTGAATTTAAAACTAGTATTGAAGTAGGTAAAGATGTAAGTCTTAATGAATTAAGAAAAGAAGGATATGAAGCTTTCTATATTGCGGTAGGCGCTCAGTTAGGAAGAAAACTTGGAATAGAAGGTGAAGATGCAGAAGGGGTTACTACAGGTGTTGAGTTTTTACGTGATGTAAGCTTAGGAAATGACATAAGACTTGAAGGAAATACCATTGTAATTGGTGGTGGTAATGTTGCAATAGATGTTGCAAGAACAGCTACAAGAGTAGGTGCTTCAAATGTTGATATGTTCTGCCTTGAAAGCCTTAAAGAAATGCCAGCTCTTCAAGAAGAAATTGAAGAAGCATTAGGAGAAGATGTTAAAATCAATAATTCTTGGGGACCAAAAGGTATTCTTACAGAAGATGGACGAGTTATTGGAGTAGAGTTTAAAAAATGTACTTCTGTATTTGATGAAAAGGGAGGATTCAATCCAAAGTTTGATGAAAATGAAACAAAGGTTGTTAAGGCAAGTAATGTATTAATTTCAGTAGGTCAAGGAATTGATTGGGGTAATTTATTAGAAGATAGTAAAATAGAATTAAATTCAAATAAGACAATTAAAGCAGATTTATTTACACTACAAACAGGAGAACCGGATATATTTGCAGGTGGAGATGCACTTACAGGTCCAAAGTTTGCTATAGATGCAATTGCTTTAGGTAAAGAAGGAGCAATATCAATTCACCGTTATGTTCATATTGGACAAAGTTTGGTTAATGGTCGTGATAGAAGAGATTATCATTCATTTGATAAAGGAAATTTAAAATTACAAGGGTATGACAATATCAAAAGAGAGAAAATAGATCATGTAGATGGAGCAAAATCAAAAGAAACATTTAAAGATTTACGTTCTACATTTACAGAGGAACAAATGAAGAAGGAAACTGAACGTTGCCTTGGCTGTGGTGTTACAACTAATGATGAATATGAATGTATAGGTTGTGGCGCATGTACCACTAGATGTAAGTTCGATGCCATTAAACTTTACAGAAAATATAACGCTCACGGCTTAACAGTTAAACAACTTAAACCAAGAGTTATTAAAAATGTAATTAAGCGTAAAGTTGTAATTAAAGCTAGGGAGTTTAAAAATCACTTTACAAAGTAAGTTATTTAAATTAACTAAAGAGGTAAGGTCTAGTGAATAAAATTTACTAGCCTTACTTTATAAAACTTAGCATCAGTTATTTATATATTATAAATTTCAGGCAAATTTAATATTTCTTAATAATATTAAATAGGTTAAGTTATAAAGATAAAAATATGCAAGAAAAAATTATATTTATTCTAGGAGGAATAATATGGGTATTTTATATGAAGTAACAAGTTTTCAAGGATGGGGCATTTGGCTTTTTGTATTATTTGCATTAATGGCATTTAATGAGCTTTCAAGATCTAAGAAATGGGCTGGAATAATACTTTTTCTAATAGTTCCAGTGGTTTTAACTATTTTTGTATGGCCAATAACGGCAGCACCAGGAAATGAATATGGTACTGGAAATTGGTTTAACTGGGTAAAGACTTATTCAGCTTTAGCAGGGTGTATTGGATTTATGGCTATTAGATATAGTCCAGCAATTGCAAAGAAAAAGTGGGTATTATTATTTCCACCATTAATTTTAGCAGTAAATATATTTGAAGCTGTTCTTCGTGACTTCCAATGCTTTTCCTATGGTGCATGGGAAGGAGAAGTTATAAATAATCTTTGGGTAATGTCAGGTTCTTGGAATATTATGAATGGTATTGCTGGATTACTTAATATTATAGCTATTTGTGGATGGGCTGGAATTTATGTGTCTAGAGATAAAACAAAGGACATGATATGGCCAGATATGATATGGGTTTGGATAATAGCTTATGATTTTTGGAATTTTGCATATACCTATAATTGTATTGCTGATCACTCCTTTTATTGTGGTTTAGCATTATTGCTTTCCTGTACAATACCAGCATTCTTTATTAAAAAAGGTGCATGGCTACAACATAGAGCTCATACACTTGCTTTTTGGGCTATGTTTGTTTTGACAGTACCTTCATTTGTAGATAAATTAGCACCAGTTGCAACTACACATAACCCTAAAGCATTTTTTATAGTTAGTTTGTTAGCATTAATTGCTAATTTGGTAGTTGTTATTTATCAATTTAGAAAAATATTTAAAAATAAACTTAATCCACTTAAAGATGAAATTTATACTGATACAAAAGCATATAAAGAAATTATATCAGAGAACGTGAAATAATAATTTTTATAAAATATGAAAATAAAAATAAAAATCAATTAATTGTTATAAGCTAAATATTTAATTTTAGTTGATAAAAAGGAAAAGTAAAAAGTGTTTTCAAAGAACAAACGCACAGGAGTAATCTGTACGTTTGTTTTATTTTATATGTAAAAATTAATTTAATTATAACTTTACTGTTTATAATTGAATTAATTCCGATTTTCTACAGATTAAATAAGTTTTCACTTCCTTTTACTGAGGAGTTTAATGTATATGATAGAAGTTCAAATTTAATAAATATGCTACTTTCTTTTGGGGTAGTTGCATTAGGTACATTTATTCATGTTTTTTTAACGAAAAGAATAATGTTCCTTATAATTTATGGAATAGTTTTAGTTTGCTTAGATTTGATATTATGGAGTAAAGTAGTTTTTTAAAAATTAAAATTGCATAGTTGATTAATTAAATTATTAAAACAAACTGTTTTATTTTTGTGTCGAATTCGTTGACTTTCATTAATAGGGTTGTTATTATTATAACAAGGGAAAGGTTAAATAATTCTTAATGAGGGACAAGTTCCTTCTTTATAAAACCTATGAAAACCTTTTGGCTGTTAAAATTAAAACTTAGTTATTTTAATTAAATTTACTTCTATTAATTAGATTAAAAACAAATACAGGAGGCACAATATAATGAAAAGTAAGTTATATTCACCATTGAAAATTAGTAATTTGACACTTAAAAATAGAGTTGGTATGGCACCTATGACTCTAGGTTATGAAGCTAAAGACGGTAGCATAAGTCCTGAATCTACAGACTTTTGGAGAGAGAGGGCTAAAGGCGGAGTTGGAATGATTGTTGTAGATGCTGTAACGGTTGATCCGAAGGTTCCTTATTTAGGACATACTATGACTCTAGGTGATGATAGGTTAATACCTTCATTTAAGGAATTTACAGATGAGATGCACAAATATGATGCAAAGGTATTTCCACAAATCATGCATCCAGGTCCAGAATCTATTTCTTGGACATATGGCGTAAAACCAGTCGGTCCATCAAATCATTTCAATGGATTTGGAAAAGAAGTTAGAGAACTTTCTATAAAGGAAATTGAAGAAATAATTGAAATGTTTGGAGACTCTGCAAAAAGAGCTAAGGAAGCAGGATGTGATGGAATACAACTTCATTGTGCTCATGCTTATATGTTAGCAGGATCATTTTTATCACCTCTTAGAAATAAGAGAACTGATAAATATGGTGGATCTTTAGATGGTCGTTCAAGATTTGTAATGGAAGTAATAAAAAACATAAAAGAAAAAGTTGGAGATGATTTTCCAATCTTAATGAGAATTTCAGGTGATGAAAGAGTCTCTGACGGAAACAGACTGACTGATATGTTATATTATGTAAGGCAATTTGAAAAAGCTGGAGTTCATGCATTTGAAATCTCAGGAGCAACTCAATATGAACATGAATATAAGTTAATTCCTTTCCAAGGGGAAAAGGCTGGTATAAATGTTGACGAAGCAAAAGCTATTAAAGAAGTTGTTGACGTTCCAGTATTTGTAGTTGGAAAAATCAATGACGGAAAGTTTGCAGAGCATTTAATAGATGATGGCTTCGTAGATGGAGTAATGATAGGAAGAGGCTTGCTTGCTGATCCTGAATTTGTAAATAAATCTATGGCTGGTGAATATGAAGATATTAAATCTTGTACTAGTTGTGGTGCTGGTTGTGTAACAAGAGAAAAGGATAGACCTTTTGCTACTTGTGCTATTAATCCTGAATGTGGTAGAGAAAGAGAAATGAAAATAATACCAGCAGAGATTAAGAAAAAAGTTGTAGTAGTTGGTGGGGGTCCTGCTGGACTTGAAGCTGCAAGAGTACTTAAAATAAGAGGACATGAGGTTATACTTCTTGAAGGTTCAGACCGTTTAGGAGGACAAGTAAACCCTGGGATAGTTCCACCTCATAAACAAGAAATGTCAAAATGGATTTCTTATTATAATGCTCAAATGGAAAAGCTTAAAATAGATGTAAGACTAAACACCATGGCGACTAAAGAGAATATAGAAGAAATAGCACCAGATGCATTAATAATAGCAACAGGTGCAGTGACATCATACCCTCCAATTAAAGGACTTGATAAGGAAAAAGCATTAAATGGTATAGATATACTAAAAGGAAAAATGATTATTCCAGCAGGTAATGTATTGGTAGTAGGAGGAAGTGCAGTTGGATGTGAATTTGCAGAGTTTTTAGTTGAAAAAGCTAGAGGACCTATGAATGTTCATATTATTGAAATGTTAGAACAATTAATGCCAACAGTTACATCGTATAATAGAGTACCTATACTAAATAGACTTCGTGAAAATAATGTGAAGATAAGTACATCAACAAAATTATTAGAAATAAGAGAAGATAATACTGTAGATGTTGAACTTTCAACTGGAGATACTACTTCATTTGGACCTTATACTCATATAGTATTTTGTAGTGGCACTAGACCAAACAATAATTTGTCAGAAAATATTTCAGTGCCAGAAATTTATAAAATTGGTGATGTTAATGGCCCAGGGCTTGTAATGCATGCTGTTAAAGCTGGAGCAGATATTGCCAGAATAATTTAATTTGTATTTAAAATAAAATATAAAATAGTGCCTTTGGATATTTTCCAGAGGCATTTTTCATATATGTAATAAACGGTTCTCTACTTATATTATATTTATTTCTATTAATTTAAATAAGGTATATAATAATACTTATATGATTAGCTAGAAAGGATGGACAGAATTGGATAAATCAAAATTTTATACAAATAGAATAAATATAATTATAATTGCAGTTATTTGCACATTTTTGTGGGGAAGTGCTTTTCCATCAATTAAAGTTGGTTATGATTTATTTAATATTTCAGTAGGAAATGTTGGCTCAAAACTTATTTTTGCTGGATATAGATTTTTCTTAGCTGGAGTTATTGTATTAATAATAAAGTTATTAATGAAAGAAAGTATTTTTAATTTAACTTTTAAAGATATGAAAGAAATTACAATATTAGGATTTGCACAAACAACTATTCAATATATATTCTTTTATTTAGGAATGACATATACAACAGGGGTAAGAGGATCAATTATAAATGGAACAGGAACATTCTTTAGTATTATATTAGCTCATTTTATTTATAAAAATGATAAGTTGAATTTCAATAAAGCTTTAGGATGCATAGTCGGATTTATGGGGATTATAGTTGTAAACCTTGGCGGATCATCAGTTTTAGAAGGAAGTATTTCTTTTAAAGGTGAAGGGTTAATAATGCTTGCGGCTTTTATGCTTTCAGTTTCAGCGATATATAGCAAAAAGATAAGTCAAAATAAAGATGCATATACTATAACAGGTTACCAATTAACTATAGGAGGAGCAGCTTTAACATTAATAGGATACTTATTAGGAGGAACCCTTACGAATTTTACATTTAAATCAACTATACTATTAATATATATGGCATTATTATCTTCAGTGGCCTTTGCACTATGGTCTCAACTTTTAAAATACAATAAAGTTGGTGTGATTTCAGTTTTTAACTTTTTGATTCCGGTATTTGGAACCATACTATCAGCCATAGTACTTAAAGAAAACATTTTTGATGTAAAAATATTAATAGCACTAGTACTAGTTTGTACAGGAATTTATTTAGTGTATAAAAGAAAAGCAGATATATAAATTAATAGATAAACAAGCTATATTCAATAAAGGATATAGCTTGTTTTATATAACATAATAATTGTAACCGCATTTATTAATAGAAGAAATATATTTATTTATATATGAACAAAAAAGGGTGAATTTGTATATTATGTAATATAAGATTTAACTAACTATATTTTAATTAAATAAAAATGGAGGAAATGTTATTATGAATGATAACAATATAATTACAAATGATTATGGATGTAGGCCCAATTGTGCAGAGGTTGATACTCAAGTACAATCACTAACCGAACAAATACCTGTAACTCCTGTTGTTATTGCAGCTGGACCTACAGTTGTTAAGATTCCAGTTGTATTAGCAGAAATAAATGTGACAATTCCTGTTGAGGCTACTATAAAATTAGACCAAGAAGCTATAGAAATTAAACGAATCAGAAAAAATGTATATTTAACTCAATCTCGTATTGTTCCATTTTCTCAAGATACTAGACCTGGTACTGGATTACTATATATATCAGGTTTTATAAGAAAAAATATTGAGTATGCAACTAAAACTTGTCAAAACTATGGAAGTAAAAATTCTTGTGGAGATATAAGACATTGTACAGTTGAAGTACCTTTTAATTTCACAACAAGAATTACGTTTATTAGAGAACCGATTTTTATTACAAATACTATTCCAAGTGAATTAGAATTCTTTACAGATAAACTTCATAGTTGTGATGGTTGTGCAGATCCAGTAATTGGACGTAATCCTTGCGATCAAAGTTCTTTCTTTACAGAATACTTTAATGAAAAACCTTTTACTGAATTAATAAGAGCAGATATTGCAGAAGTTGATATTCACACAAATCCAGATTGGAATTGTAATACGCCTACAGAACAAAGATTTACTAAACTTACAGAAAAAGTAGTAGTAAACTTAACACTAAAAGTATTACAAAAACAACAGGTGAGAATTACAGCGATAGTATAACTATAAAAAATTATAAATATAAGAATTAAAATAGAAAATTAATATTTTAAATAATAGTGCAGATCCAAAGCTTATTAAGATAGGTTTTGGGTCTGTTTTTAATCAGAATTAGTAATAGAATAATCTTTTTTTATTTATGTACAAAAAAGGGGAAATTTGTATATCATACATTATATAGATTTAACTATCTATATTCTAATTAGATAAAAATGGAGGAACCTTATAATGAATGATAATGAAAAAAATACCAATGATTTTGAACATGTACCAAATTCTTGTGCAACTGTTACTACTCAAGTGCAATCATTAACTAAACAAATTCCAGTAACACCTGATGTTATTAGCTGTGGGGCTGTATTTGTTAAGATTCCAGTTGTATTAGCAGAGATAAATGTAACTATTCCTGTTGAAGCTACTATTAAGTTAGACAAAGAAGCTATGGAAATTAAGCGTATTAAAAAAAATGTATATTTAACTCAATCCCGTATTATTCCATTTTCTCAAGATAGTAGACCAGATACTGGAATACTATTTATAGCAGGTTTTATAAGGAAGAATATTGAGTATGCAACTAAAGATTGTTCTACAAATGGAAGCCCAAACGTTTGTGGAGATATAAGACATTGTACAGTTGAAGTGCCTTTTAATTTCACTACTAGAATTAATTTCATTAGGGAACCAATTTTTGATGAAAATACAATTCCAAGTGAATTAGAATTTTTCACAAGTAAACTTCAAGATTGCGATGAATGTGCAGATCCGGTGATTGGACGTAATCCTTGCGATCGAAGTTCGTTCTTTACAGAATACTTTAATGAAAAGCCTTTTACTGAATTAGTAAGAGCTGATATTGCTGAAGTTGATATTAACACAAATCTAGAAACTTCAAGCTGTGAAAGACCTACAGAACAAAGATTTAATGAAATTACAGAAAAGGTAGTAGTAAATTTAACATTAAAACTATTACAAAAACAACAAGTAAGGATTACAGCATTATAATTATTTAATAATTATAAATCTAAAAGTTTAATATTATTAAATAAATATAAAAACACAAATTTAATATTATTTAATAATGTATTACAGACCTAAAACTTGTTAAAAGAGGTTTTAGGTCTGTTTTAAAAGAAAACATATATTAAAATTTTTGAAGATACATAAATACATTAAAAAGAAATAGAATTATTTTGAAAATGGTTATAAAGATATAAAAAATGAATTATATTATTATAGTTAAATTAATTTTATTAAAAGTTATATTTTAAATTTATTAAATTCTTAAGTGGAGGAGATATTATGGAAGATATATACCATTTAAGACAAAACTATAATGAACTTAGGAAAAAACAATATGAAGAATATGTTAAAGGTCAAAATGAATATTATATACATATGAGAAAGTATTATGAAGAATATGTTAAAAATCAAAATAAATATTATTTAGATAAAAAAAGATATTATGAAGAATATATTAGAAGGCAAAATAAGTATTATTTATATATAAAAAGATATTACGAAGAATATGTTAGAAATCAGAATAGGTATTATTTAAATAGAAGAAGATATTATGAAGAATATATTAAAGGGCATAATAAGTATTATTTAAATAAGAAAAAAAATAATAACATTCCTAGAAATAAAAAAAAATATCACAAAAATAATATTTCACAAAATGAATCTTTTAAAAATGATAGCATAGAAGATAAAAATATAAATGATTATAGCATGAAAAACAATATTTATTACTCTTTAGAAATTAATAGTGAAGAAAATAATTTAGAAGATAAAAAAGGTGAATCAGCTCAGAATGATAACTTGGAGAATAAGAATTGTATTAGTATTGAAGATTTGTATAATGAAGAGTTATTAGGAGAAAAGGACGAAGAGTCTTTAGAAGAAAAGGATAGAGAGTTATTATCAGAAGATAATGAAAAGTTCTTAGGAAAAAAAGGAGAAGAATTCTTAGAGGAAGAGAATGAAGAATATTTTAAAGAAAATAATGAAGAATTCTTAAAAGAAGATTATAATACTGTTGTAAAAGAGGAGTTATCTGAAAAAAACAATATCTCGACTGAATGTTTGTATGTCAAGTTTCCAGTTGTTTTGGCAGAGGCAAATATAATAATTCCTATTGAAGATACTATAACATTAGATCAAGAGGCTAGCGAAATTAAAGAAATTAAAAAGAATGTGTTATTAACTCAGTCCCATCTTATTCCACCTTCTCCAAGCGACTTAGATCCTAATTCTGGAATACTATTTATAGAAGGTTTTATAAGAAAAAATATTGAGTATGAAACTAAAACTTGTACCACAGGTGGAACGGAAAATATTTGTGGATATACAAGACACTGTACAGTTGAAGTTCCTTTTAAGTCCACTACTAGAATTGATTTCATTAGATCACCAATTTTTATTAAAAAAACTATCACAAGAGAAATAGGGTTTTTAAAAGATAGTTCTCAAGGTGATAACATCTATGTAGATTCAATGATTGGAAACGATCCTTGTGAACAGGGGTTTGCATTTACTGAGATCTTTAATGAAAAGCCTTTTGTTGAATTAGTAAAAGCAACATTTATTGAAGTTGATATTAATAAAAGTCCAATTTTTAGTCGTGAAATTCCTATAAAACAAAAGTTTACTCAAATCACAGAAAAAGTAATTATAAATTTGACCTTAAAAGTATTACAAGAGCAACAGATAAAAGTGGCGATAGAATAGAATTATAGAAAAAGCAAACTTTATTTTTAAGTTTGCTTTTTTCTTTATTAATTTATATAACTTAAATTAAATCATCTAAGCCATTAACTGTAGTTTGTTCATTTTCATTAATAGGAATAACTATGCATTTTTGACCATCAATTATTTGAGATTTTATTTGAGAAATTTTTTCAGGTTTTACTTGAAGTATTACATCATAGTTTTGAGTAATCTTGTTATCTTCTGAAGTGGTATCCTGAATTTCCCCTAAATTATTTTCTAAAGGCTCTTTTGAATCCATATCATCATCATTAGTTTCTGTAGATAAGTTAGTGTAGGAATCTATAGCAGCCTCTTTGTTGATTTCATCAAGCCTAGTTTGAAGTATTTCTACTTGTTTTTGAAGATTTTCTTCCTTTTTTCTTTGCTCATTTACTTTAAGTATCTTTATATCAATTAAACTTTCTGCTAAAGGAAGATCATCACCAAAGCTTTCTACATAGGACTTTTCAATCTCAGTAGTAAGTTCTTTTGGCACTCCACTTTCTATTAAAAGATTTTCTATAGTATTCTTAGTTAATGTTATGGGTTCAGAATCTTTATCGTCATAGATCTCATTATATTCATCTATCATAGTATTTAGGTTTTCTTGTATGTCCATAAAAATTTTATCAGCCTTCTTTTCATCAGTACTAAAAGAATCCTTAATAATTGATTGGAATGTTTCTTTTTGGACAGTAGCAGTTTGTTTTGAATAACAACCTAAAGCATTTTCCATTAATTCAGGATGGGTATCCTTTGGATTCTTGGTGTAATACATAATAGAGTTAACATCTGAGCTACGATCAATAAAAGCAGGAAATACAAAACCATTAGTTGGTGAATCAACTACCCAATCTCTAACACGTGCCTTTATTTTGTTTTCTTCTTCAAAGTGTCTAAGACCAGGACTTGAAAGTGAAACTGGGCATATTGCACATAACACATACTCATATACTTCTTCAGATTCATCTATCTTTGCATTATCCTTGGTTTTAGTAATAACATCATAAGCATCATGAAAAACAAGTATTAAAAAGTTCCCAGTATAATCATAATTATCTATAATCATTTCATAAAAATCATCAAGGAGAGAATCATCCTTTAATTGACTGTTTTTAAGCTGCATAAGAGAAATTTGTTTTTCATTTATAAGATCTTCATTAGTTGGAAAGTTAAGTTCTAAAATATTATTTCCAAGAGTTCCAGAGAGTACCTTCTTAGCAATTTCTAAGTATTTAAAGTATTCATCTTCATCTAAATTCAAAAAGGTTTCCCTAAATTTTAAAATAGTATGTTTTTCTCCATTAACATAACAACCACACATTTTGCTGAAAGTACAATTATCTTTTTTAAAACGCTTTTTTAATTCAAGTATATCTTTTTTTCTCATCTATAAACCTCGCAATCGTATCTTTTTTCTTTTAAATTATTAATTATAAAAAAATATTATAATATTTTTTAACTCATAAATTATTGTATTTTAAATCAAGAATCTGGAAACTCCTTTAAGTATAATGTTTTTAATATATTAATTAAAGGTCTTATTTGATTTTTAAGGTTATTTTTTATATACTTTACTTTCATGTTAAAAATTATATGAGTTTAAAGATTTTTATTATAATAGATAATATTTAAATTAATATAATTTTAAATCACATTTACATATGAAGAAAGAAATAGTTATAGGAGAGAGTTAATGAATAAGAGAATAGAGTATTTAGATGTTGCAAAAGGTATTTTAATAATAACTGTTATATTAAGCCATAGTCCATGGCCTTTTGCACAATATATGTATTGGTTTCACATGCCTGCATTTTTCATGATAAGTGGACTACTACATAAGGATGGAAGCAATTTCAAAAAACAATGTTTTAAATTTTATATACCATATTTTAGCTTCTCAGCAATAGATATATTATTTGATTTTATAATGTATCCAGGTATAGCTTCTGTAGAAAATTTTTTACTATATTTTAAGAAGTATATTTATGGTGGAAAAGCTATATGGGGTGTATTTTGGTTTATTCCAGTATTATTAATAAGTAAATTTTTATTTGATAAATTAAGGAGCAACATTAAAACACCTTATGTTTTATTTGTAATAGCTCTTGGATATATTGCAGTTCATATATATTCTATAAATGTTATACCTGATTTTATAACTGATATAAATGAAAAATATTGGTTTCCTCTAAATATAGATGTAGTTCCTTTAGCATTAACATATTATGCTATAGGATTTTATTCAAAAAATATATTAAGTTACCTAGTAACAAAGTCATCCCTTATTATTAGTGGACTTGCTTGTTTGTTATTAATTTATAAGAATACATCAAGTGGTATATACTTTTATATGAATATGAAAGATTCTTATTATAAGGCAACAGGGTGGGATTTGGTTTTCCCAATATGCTTTACTATATTTATACTTGCTTTAAGTAATAATTTAGTAAAAGGTTACCTTAGAAACTTTTTAAGTTATTGTGGAAAGATTTCATTAATTATTATGTACATTCATAAACCGATAGGAGATTTACTATTAAATATAATCCCTTCAGCGAGTTGGATAAGTTTTACATTAAGTGGATTATTAGTATCCTTAATATTCAATTTTATAATAAGTAAGTCATTATTTACTAGAACTTTATTTAAAGGAATGATACCAATGTACAATACTCACTTATCAGCTAGATAAGTTTATAATATAAAAATTATATAATTTAATAATAAGTTTAATAAGATATTGTCGTATTAAAGAAAAATATGGGTAAATGTAGAATAAAATGACTGAATTTGCTAAAGTATTCCTATGTTATAACGAGAAACTACTGTAGAGTATTATGAAATCAAAAGGAGTTGTAATAATGGAAAAATTTTTAAAAAAGGTTTTCTTGCTATTATTAGCAAGTACATTAGTAATTACTAATGTATTACCAATTAATGCTTATGCAAAACATAAGGATGATGATGATGCTACTGAAATTACAGTTAGCAATGAAGAAGTAATTAAAATTGCTAAAGAGGCTTATATTTATGGTCTTTCACTTGTTGAAATGGAAAGATCTAAAAATAAAATGACACATCCACAATATAAAGGAGATACTGAGTGGGCAAAGCTTGGTGAGTTTTATCATGTTCGTAACTTTGCTGATCCATCAACTACTAGACTAAGAGCACCAAATATTGATGTGCTTTATTCAGGGGCTTGGGTTAATCTAGAAGATCAACCAGTGATAGTTTATGTTCCAGATATGGGAGATAGATATTATGCAATTCAAGTATCAGATATGTATAGTAATGTTGAAGGATATATAGGAACTAGAACTACTGGAACAAAAGAAGGATTTTATGCAATAGTTGGTCCAGAATGGGAAGGGGATCTTGGGGTTAAAGTAGATGGTATTATAAATGTTGATACAAACTATACTTGGTTATTCCCAAGAATTTTTACTAAAGATCAAGCAGATTTAGAAGTTGTACATACTCTACAAGATAAGTTGAATATATTACCATTAGATAAATATAAAAAACATGGAAGAAAAGCATTGAAGAAGACATATCCACAAAAGGATGACGGAATGCAATTAGAAGAAGAGCCATATGGGAAAATAGAGTATTTTGAGGTTCTAAATGAAATTCTAGATGAAATTGGTATGCCGGAATCTGAAGCAGAACTAATGGCTAGATTTGATTCTATAGGAATTGGTCCAAATTCTGAATTTGAAGTAGATTCACTTTCACCAGAATTAAAAGAGATATTTACAAATGTTGCAATAGAAAGTGAACAACTAATAACATATGTTTTAAATATGCCATCACAAACAATTAATGGATGGGGTGGATCTAAGAAAGTTGGTCTATTTGGAGATGATTACTTCTTACGTGCATTATGTGCAAGAGGTGGAATTGGTGGGAATACTGCTGAAGAAGCATACTACCCTAATTCATATTTTGATGTAGATAATGGGAGATATAATGGATCAAATGATTATACATTAACATTCCCTGCAGGAAAAATACCACCAGTTAATGCATTTTGGTCATTAACTTTATACGATTCAAGTAATCACTGTTTAACAGATAATGTAATTAACAAATATGCAATAAGAGATGTTGATAGTGAACTTAAATACAATGAAGATGGATCATTAACAATGTATATACAAAGTGAAGCACCAGTGGGATTTGAAGGTAACTGGTTACCATCACCTAAAGGTAAAGAGTTCCACATTATTTTTAGAGCTTATATGCCTGGACAAGAATGGTTTACAGGTGAATACACATTACCTGGAGTAAAAAGAGTAAAATAATATAAAACTTCTATAGCTTAAATAGCTATAGAAGTTTTTAACTATATAATTATTATATAGTTTGTTTAAGTATTTATTAACATTTTATAAAATAATAATTAGGAGGATAATATGGCAAAGGAAAATTCAAATAATAATAAATTAATTTTTAACCTTGCAGCTTCATTAATGATATTTACTATATTAGTTATAATGTTAAAACACCCTAATACAATGGTAAAGCTAGTAATTGGATTAGGATCTTTAATTTCAATACTAATTGTTGGTATTAAAGTTTATAAAGGCAAGATGGAAAACTCCTCAAAATATATATTAACAATTATATATGCTATAATTTCATTTTTCTTCTTAGAATCTAATCCTGAGATAGGATATATTGTTGTGATAAATATTTTTGCTGGTGCTGGAATACTTACTTTATACAATGACTATAAAGTTACATTACTAAATATGGTTTTAGGGATTATTATAATTATTTTTGGTAGTATATATTACAAAGATACTGTATTTTTAGGTGCGAATGTAAATATAATAACTAGTATTGCTACTTATTATATTTTAATGTGTACATTTTTGATTATATCTAATAAATTAGGTATGAAACTTATGATTAAAGCGCAATTGGCAGCTAAGGATGCAGAAGAGAAAAATAAAAAGATTGAAGTATTATTAGCTAAAATAGAAGATAGTACAAAGTTTATTAGTAATATTAGCTCAACAGTTAGAAATAATATGCAAGATATTGAAGAGTCATCTAAATATGTTACAAATTCAGTTTCTACATTTACAGAAAGAATAATAAGTGAGACTGAAAGTATTATAGATACTAATAAATCAATTATAGAAATTGACAATAACATTAATCATGCATTAAATGACTCCAAAGAAATGATTTCATATTCAAATGATACAAAACAAGCAATAGATGATGGGATAATTAAAGTTGGTATGTTATTTAAAAGCATGGATGAAGTTGGAGATGTAGTTAATAATACTAAAATTGTTATGGATGAATTAAATAAGCAGATGACTAATGTTCATTCTATAGTACAAACAATTGAAAGTATTTCAGAACAAACAAATTTACTTTCATTAAATGCTGCTATTGAATCAGCAAGAGCTGGAGAACATGGTAGGGGATTTGGTGTTGTAGCTAATAGTATTAGAGGATTAGCTACTCAATCAAAAAATGCAACTACAAATATATCAGAAATAATTGTTAAGCTATATTCAATGATAAATAGAGTTGATGTTAATGTAGAACAAGGTAAAAAAAGCGTTTTAGAAAGTGAAGACTCTAAAAAAGCTGTTGAAGAAATTCTAGATGAGATGAAGAGCACTATTAATATAACTATTGATAAAACAAATTTAGTTCAAAATAGAATAGGCGAATTAAATGGATTATCTAAGGTTATTAATAATAATATGAATGAAATAACAGATTCAACAAATCATAATTCAGCGCTTATACAAGAAATAATGGCTAAGATAGAAGAAGAAAGTGTATCAATAAATGAAGTAAGCAAAGATGCTAATGAACTTGATAATCTTACTATGAGTTTATCAGAAGCATTAAAAAGCAATTCATAGATTTAAATAGAATAAGCTCCAGTGATATGTTAGCATTTTACATATTACTGGAGCTTATTTTATTATTTAGTATAAGTTTTACAATATACTCTTTTGCAAGTTGAAAATAGCAATTTAAGTAGACTATTTAATTAAAATTCTATGCCTTCTCTAGAGGTTACGCCATTATTAAAATAATGTTTTATATCCTTCATATCAGTTACAAGATTTGCTTTATCTATTATAGATTTAGGTGCATTTCTTCCTGTTAAAACTAGTTCTATATTACTAGGCTTAATATCTATTAATTCTAGCAGTTGTTCTTCACTTATTAATTCATTACTCAAGACGCCCATTATCTCATCCATGATAAGTATATCGCATTTTTCTTGTTTTAGTGATTCCTTGCAAAATTCAAAGGCTTTTTGCACTTCTTCTTTTAATTCAACTTTTTCTTCATCATTTAATGTCCAAAAGAATCCTCTTTTTTTCTCAAATCTATAGATATTGAAAAATGGAGCTAACTTTTTAGCAATTTTAACCTCTCCAAATTCATTTCCTTTTAAAAATTGTACCATATATACTGTATATTTATTGCCAGCTGCACGTACAGCAAGACCTACAGCGGCAGTTGTTTTTCCTTTACCATTTCCTGTATAAACCTGAACATATCCATTTTTAAGTTTTCCCATTATATTCATTACTCCTTGTTTATTATATTTCTAAAATTATATATACTCCATTAGAATATCTTTATATACTTTGGTAATAAAACATTTTTGAGTTTTATTCCTGATAAGAAAGAAGTTTTATATTTTTAGTTATATGAAGCACTAATATATTAAATTAATGTTAGTATTATTATATTGAACTATATAATTGATTGTCAAAAGACTTTTTATATGGAAGAAAAAAAGTGATAGCAAATCTGATTAATATAAAGGGCGTAAAAGGATATAAGGGGGAGATGGTTTAAGGTTATGAAAAATATTTTATTAATAAATGCAAGCAATAGAAAGAAAAACACATACAAACTATTATCATCAATTGAAGAA
>JARIDB010000175.1 GCA_029257045.1 Clostridium sp. | reverse complement strand
TTATTACAAATTATATACTATTACTTATATACTATTATTAGTAATAATTCTAACATTATGGTAACATTAACTAGATTAAATATGTAAAAAATAAAATTCAAGATATCCTAATGGATTTAGATGGAGGAAATAATGGCTAAAAACCAAAGCGTTAAAGGAAACTTTAATTATAATAACATAGAAAAGAAAGATAAGAACTTTATGTACAAAAATCTTGAAAGAAGTAACTGTTATAATTGTAACTTTTCAGGTTCAAATTTTGATTACGTAAGTTTTAGAGGTGCACATTTTAAGTCATCAAGTTTTTTAAATTGTAGTTTTAAATGGTCTGAATTTATAGGAACTAATTTTAAGAAGAGTAACTTCAGAAATGCGACTTTTGAAAATACTATATTTGACTCCGCTAAGCTAGAAGATGTTGATTTTAATGATGCTAAATTTAAAAATACAATCTTTCTATGCACTGACATAAGTAATGTTAAAAATTTAGATACTACTGACCCAGAAATAAGAATTTTTGATGAAATGCCTAATATAGAAATAAGTGAAGAACTTAAAAATACAGCTTTTAATACCTTTGAAAATAAATATATAAAAGCTTCAAGAATTCTTGATACAAAAGATGGAGATCTTAATTACTTAAATATTATGATCCTTTTAGAGAACTTTGATGAAGCAACATTAATCAAAGGATTTAATCTTATGACCTCTCAATTAGATAGAGAGTTTTATACTGTAAGTTATATAATAAGGTTTATTAGTAATATTGTAATAGGCTAATATTATACATATTTATAAACCTTATTCTCTAAAAGTAAACCCTCACAATAAATTAATTGTGAGGGTTATTTTTATACTAACGTTATACTATTGATAATCCACCATCCACGACAATCTCTTGTCCTGTTACATAACTTGATGCATCAGAAGAAAAATAAAGAATAGTTCCATTTAATTCTCCTCTTTTTGCTGGTCTCGATGCTGGACAAAGTGAATTATAGTTTGTTAAAAATTGCTCAGATTTAAATAAGGTACCTTCAGTCATTTCTGATTCAAATAACCCTGGACATATACTATTTACAGTTATACCATATTTAGCATAAGACGCGGCCATTCCTTTTGATAGTCCTAAAACTGCTGCTTTTGAAGCATTATAAGAATGTCTTATAAATATATCGTTTTTATCTGCTAATATTGCATTAATAGAACTAATATTTATTACCTTACCATAACTTTGTTTCTTCATAACTGGAATAACATATTTACAAGCTAAATAAATTCCTTTTACATTTGTATCCATGCTTTTATTCCAATCTTTTTCACTAAGGGTGTCTACTCCACCATGAACTGCTATACCAGCATTGTTTAATAAAATATCAATTCTACCAAACTTATTAACTACAGTTTCTATAGCAGCTTTGACTTCTTCCTCATTGGTAACATCACATCTAACCGCAATTGCTTCTACTCCTAAGCTTTCAATTTCTTTTGCTATTTCTTCAATTTTTTCAACTCTTCTTGCTAATAAACAAACATTTGCTCCTTCTTTTGCATAAGCTAATGCTGCATCTTTTCCAAGCCCACTTGATGAGCCAGTAATAACTGCTACTTTCCCTTTTAAATCAAACATAAAAATATCCTCCATGAATTTTTATTATATAAATCCCTTAACTATATTATACACCCACTGTTAAAAAATACCAATTCATTAATTAAATATTCTGTTAACTTTAAATAAATATGAAAAATCTCTTACAAAATTGAATTTAAAATAGAAAATTAATTTTTAAAAACCAATTCCTTTATACTCTTCTGAGTCTATAGCTCTAATATACAAGCATAAGATGTTTTTTATTTATAATAAAACCGTCATAAATTATTATTCTAAAAATAAAATTGCATATTTAGGAATTTCTAAGTATAAGTTTTCTTTATCTTTTCTATTTTCCCATTCTTCCTTTTTTATTTTATATAACATAGTGCTATTATTATTGCCACTTTTTATATTTTTATTTTCAAAAATTATATTATATTCAAATACACCTTCTACAGTCTTATGTATTTTGCATTCTACTATGTTTTTCGCTTCTTTTTCTTTTATAGAGTCAATATTTTGAAAATTATGAGCTCTAATGCCCACATATTTAATATTTTCAGGAACTATTTTTTCTGTTTCTAAAATAATATCCCAATCTACAGCATAAAGACTATTAGAAGATAAAACCTTACATTTTGAAATATTCTTACACCCTGTTAGCTTTGCTACTTCTAGTAATTTAGGATCTTTAAAAGTTTCTTTAGTATTTCCTAATAAAATTGAATTTCCTTTATCAACTATTACAAGGTTTTTACAAAACTTATATACTTCATCCCTACTGTGAGTAACCATCAAAACTTCTCCCTTATATAACTTTAAAAGTTCTAAAACTTCAGTTTGAAGTTGATCTTTTAAATGTGAATCCAAAGCAGAAAATGGTTCATCAAGCATTAGTATGTCTGGCTTATATACAATACATCTTGCCATAGCTACTCTCTGTTGTTGCCCTCCTGAAAGTTGACTTGGATATTTTTTTTCTAATCCTTGTAAATGAAAAGATTTTATCATTTCTTTAACCTTTTGTTCTTTTTCATCTTTACTTCCTGTGATTCCTATTTTAATGTTTTCTTCTACAGTCATATTAGGAAACAAAGCATAATCTTGAAATAAATATCCAATGTTTCTCTCTTGAGGTTTAAGGTTTATTTTTTTCTCAGAATCAAATAGTACCTTTCCATTAATGACAATTCGCCCTTCATCAGGATTTTCAATTCCTGCAATACATTTTAGGGTCATACTTTTACCACTTCCAGAAGCACCTAAGATTCCAAGATAATCTCCATTGGTCTCAAAAGAAACATTAAGCTGAAACCCTTTTAGTTTTTTCTTTATATCAACAAATAAACTCATTTAATTCTTCCTTACTTTAAATATTTTCTTCCTCGTAGAGCAAAGTAATTTGTTAAAACAACAACTACAAATGATATTATAGTAACAATTAAAACATAATCAAGTGCGGAATCCATATTTCCAGCTGCTACTTCCGCATAAATTGCTAAAGGAAGAGTTCTTGTTTTATTTTCTATATTTCCTGCAATCATAGCAGTAGCACCAAATTCTCCAAGCCCCCTTGCAAAGGCCAATATACCACCTGATGCGACCCCTGGTAATGATAGTGGCATTGTTATCGTCCAAAATATTTTCCTCTCTGACATTCTAAGTGTTCTTGCTGCCATTATTAAGTTTTGATCAACTTGCTCAAATGCACCCCTTGCTGAACGATACATAAGTGGAAAGGATATTACTATAGCAGCTATTACAGTAGCTGGCCAAGAAAAAACTACTTTAACCCCTAGAAATTCTAATAAAAATTTACCTACAGGTCTATTTACTCCAAATATAAGTAAAAGGGAAAATCCCATTACTGTTGGTGGTAAAACTAATGGCAATGTTAATATTCCATCTAAAATCATTTTTGCTTTTTCAGACTTTATTCTGACAATGAATCTTGCTACAAAAAGCCCTAACAAAAATGTTAAGGCCATTGATACAGTTGCAGTTTTCATTGAGATTATTATTGGTGATATATTCATTATATTCTCCTATTTAGGCACAATCAAATAAATAATATACCAGTATGTTAGCCTATTTTGCGTAATACTTCGTCATCAAATTCTTAGATAACCACTGGTATCTGCAGATTTACTTCCTTGTCTTACACAAAATATTAGTCTCATCTTTGGTCTATTATTTATTCTCATGTACCTTATTTTTTTGAAAAACCGTAACTTTCAAATACTTTAATTGCTTCATCTGATGCTAAAAATTCAGTAAGCTTTTTTGCCGAATCTTTTTCCTTCGTAGATTTAACTATACCTACTGGATAAATCACTTTAGAAACACTTCCCTCTGCTGCTATTGAAGAAACTTCTACTTTATCATTTGAAGCAGCATCTGTTGAATATACAACACCAGCATCAGCACTACCTTCTGCAACCCAAGTTAAAACTTCAGTAACATTTGTTCCAAGACTAGTTTTTTCTGATACCTTGTCCCAAATTTTAAGATTTTCAAATAATTCTTTTGCATATTGTCCAGCTGGTACACTTGCTGGATCTCCTATAGCAATTTTATCAGATTTCAGTATATCTTCAAAGGTTTTTATATCTTTATTATTACCTTTTGGTACAATAAGTACAACTTTATTTTCAAGAAGTTCATTAATAGACTCTTCATCAATTAACCCTTTTTCATTTAATGCTTTCATTTGCTTCATTGCTGCTGAGATAAATACATCTATTTCTGCACCTTCTTCAATTTGGGTTTGTAATTTTCCTGAACCATCATAGGTTCCTTGAACTTTAATATTTGGATATTTTTCTTGAAACATTGGAATTAATTTTTCATCCATACAATTTTTTAAACTTGCTGCTGCTGCAACAGTAATTGTTGATTCCTTTACTGAAGTATTGTTTACCTCATTTGGAGCTTGATCCTTACTACATCCAGCTAAAGAAAATATTAAAAGACACATACTTAAAGCTAAACTTATTCTTTTTTTCATTCTTTATATCCCCCATTTATAAAAATTATTATTAGTTTAATAATATAAAGTTGTCTTAAACAAGTTAAAACATAACCAAACATAACTAAACCGAACAATTGTATTATAATGTAAACATTTCCTTATGTCAATTTATAATCAAAAAATAATTATTAATTGTTATATTTAAGTTATTATGTTAAATTAATATTTATAATGATTAATAACGAAAAGGTGAATAAAATGAATGAAGATATATTATATACACCAGATGAAATTGCTCAAAAGTTAAAAATAACTAAAAATACTGTCTATGAAATGATAAAACGTGGAGATCTTGATGCCCATAGAATTGGAAAACATCTTCGTATATCTAACTTACAGTTTGAAACTTATCTTTTAAAATCTAAAGGCTATGAAAACAGCTATGAAGCAAACTTAATTTCTGAAAATGGTAAAACAATTGCTAGTATTGGACCTGTTAATATTCATGTTAATACAGAAATAAAAGGACGTGCAAAAATTTCTATACGTCCAGAAGATATTATATTAAGTAAAGGAACCTTTATAAGTAGTGCAAGAAATATTCATAAAGGTGTTGTAACTGATATTATATTAGATGGTAATAGTGCAAAAGTAATTTTGGATATTGGTATTCAAATGTTAGCACTTATAACTAAAGAATCTTTAACTGAACTGACTATTGAAAAGGGAGTAGAGCTTTATGCTATTTTCAAAACTATGTCTATAAAGATTTATAAATTATAATAAAATATCTAAAAAGAAAAGTATGCAAATAAAAACTTTGCATACTTTTTGTAATTATTTATTAAGATATTAAAATATTTGCACTTTTAATTGCTTGATCTGCACTCCAAAAAATCATATCATTTCCTATTTTTCCTTCTAATCCAGATTTAATAATAGTATCTTCTACTTGCTTTTGAAGACCAGATAGCATTATCTTACAGCCTTTATCTTCTAATTCATTTATCATTTCTCCTAAAGCTTGTATTGCTGATGTATCAATTAAAGGAACACCTCTCATAGATAATATTATAACTTTAGTTTCATTTATAGATAAAATTTCATTTTTAAACTTTTCCGCTGTTGCAAAGAATAAAGGGCCTGTACAATATACTACTTTTATATTATGTACTTTTTTTTCTAAATTAATTTCTTTTCCTAATCTTTTTTCATCAACTTCCACTATTGATATATCCATATTTGCAATTCTTACAATAAATAAAAGACTTGAAAAAATTACTCCTATTAATATAGCTTGTGTTAAATCAAATGCTATAGTTGCAAACATTGTTATTATAAATTTTGATATGGCTCCTTTAAATCTTTTAGAAAAAATATATCTTATGTTAATCCACTCGTTCATTCTCCAAGCTGTTACCATTAAAACCCCAGCTAATGCTGATAAAGGAATATTAGACATTATTGGTGCTAATAAAAACATTGATAGTAATAAAAATACAGAATGAAAAATACCTACTAATCTAGTTTTTAATCCTGATTTAATAGCAACACTTGTCCTTGCAATAGCAGCAGTGGCAGGTACTCCCCCAAAGAAAGGAATTATAAAGTTTCCTATCCCTTGTGCTATTAGTTCTCTATTAGCATCAAAAGTATCACCTTTCATCTTTTTCCCTACTTCACCACATAAAAGACTTTCAATCATGGCAAGTGCTGCAATACTAATAGCTGGTACTAATGTATTTTTTATAATATCAATATTTAATCTACTGAAAGTAAGCCTATCATCTAAAATTAACTTTTGTGGTATCTCTCCAATCACATTCACTGGTAACTTAAATAACATATTTATTGTTAATGCAACTATTAATCCTATTAATGAAGATGGTATTACCTTGTTGAACTTTTTAGGCCATATAAGCATAATAATAATGACTAACAATCCAATTCCAAGAGCATACCAATTAGGATTTATTGATGTATTAAAAAAATTTATTAATTTTGCTGCTGATGATTCTGCAGCTTCAGTTTTTACTCCAAAAAAATTATCTAATTGACCTATTGCAATTATTAAAGCTATACCTGATGTAAATCCAGTTATTACTGGTGCTGGTATATATGAAACTATTTTTCCTAATTTAAATATTCCTGCTACTATAAGCATTAATCCAGCTAATGCTCCCGCTACCCAGATTCCTTCTAAACCATACCTTTGAAACAATAAAATTAAAATTGCACTCATTGCTCCTGTTGGTCCAGAAATCTGAAACGATCCTCCTGATAAACTTCCAATTACTAAACCAGCTATTATAGCTGTTATTAATCCGGCTGCTGCTGTTGCTCCACTACTAACTCCAAAAGCTAGAGCTAAAGGTAAGGCTACTGCCGTAACTGTAATTCCAGACATTAAATCTTGTTTAAAACTTAACAAGTTATATCCCTTAAATTCATTCTTAATATCTTTAGTGTACTTTTTAAACATTATTTTTCCCCTTATTAAACTTATTTTTCATCTACTTAATCCCTTAATAAGTTTACTCCTAGTAAAAAAACAATACAATAGTTAACTGGTAAGTAATATACTAAACACTTTAGTTTGTTACTTATTTAACTCCTTTAAAAATTTACACTATTTTAACTTCGGCTTAAGTTCCACAAAATGTTTTATATGGAGTATTTGATTTTTTAGGCAATGTAGAATAGTAAGTATAGTCTTTAGAATAATCATATGGTTTTGAAAGAATTTTTAAAAGATCATCCATAACACTATAATCCCCATTTTTAACTGCTGCTTCTAGTGCCTCTTCTACTCTGTGATTACGTGGAATTACTGCTGGATTAGAATTTTCCATAAGTTCTTTTACTAATTCTTTTGATTCAGATTGCCTTCCTAATCTTTCCTGCCATAACTTATACCAATTATTAAATTCTATTGTATTAAATAATTCAATATTATCTATTTTGTCTAAAGTTAATCCACAAAATGTATTTGTATAGTCTGCACCATGTCTATGCATCATATTTAAAAGATCTTCTATTAAGGATTGATCCTGTAGTTCTTCATTAAATAATCCTAGTTTTGCTCTCATTCCAGAAATCCAATTTTCCTTATACAAATCAGCGAACTTTGAAACTGCATTTTGAGCTATTTCTACGACTTCCTCTTGATTATTATGTAATAATGGTATTAAGGTTTCAGCAAATCTTGCAAGATTCCACCCAGTAATTTTAGGTTGATTTCCATAGGCATATCTACCATGACGATCAATTGAACTAAATACAGTTTCAGGATTATAAATATCCATAAAAGCACAAGGGCCATAATCAATAGTTTCTCCACTAATTGTTATGTTGTCAGTATTCATAACTCCATGGATAAAACCAACAAGTTGCCATTTTGCAATAAGACTAGCTTGCTTTTTCACTACTTCTTCTAATAAAGAAAGGTATTTATTTTTCTCATTCTCTATATTTGGAAAATGTCTTTTTATAGTATAATCAGCTAATTCTTTAAGATCCCTATCAGTCCCCCAGTTTGCAGCAAATTGAAAGGTTCCTACCCTTATATGACTAGAAGCTATACGTGTTAGTATAGCACCAGGTAGATATTCTTCCCGAGATATTGATTCACCAGTTGTAACTACAGCTAAACTACGAGTTGTAGGTATTCCTAGACTATTCATTGCTTCACTTATAATATATTCTCTTAGCATTGGCCCTAGTGCCGCTTTTCCATCTCCACCCCTTGAATAAGGTGTTCTTCCTGAACCTTTAAGCTGAAAATCAAAGCAATCTCCACTAGGTGTTATATGTTCTCCAATTAGTATAGCTCTACCATCACCTAACATAGTAAAATGTCCAAACTGATGACCTCCATAGGCCTCGGCAATAGGTATAGCTCCTTTTGGAATTTTATTGCCAGCAAGAATTTCTATGCCATCATCACTTTGAAACATCTTAGTATTTAATCCTAATTCTGCTATTAAAGAATAGTTAATTGCAACTAATCTAGGTTCTGGAACATGAGTTGGATTTTGTTTAGTAAAAAATATTTGAGGAAGGGTAGAATAGCTATTATTAAAATTAAAGCCTGTTTCTATTGTTAATTCTTTCTCTATCATTATATCTCCTTTTCACATATTATTTTTATATACTATTTTAATATTTGATCTGTAAATATATTTAATTCATATTCTTTACATTATTAATTTTTCTCTGATATTTATAAACCTTTATTAACTTTATAAAAAGCTCCTATAATACACTTTTCTAAAAATTCATTGTATTCTAGGAGTCTTAATGATATTAATTATAATATTAAAAAATAACTCTATGTCCTTTTATTTAGTAATAATTAAATTTATCTATTTTATCATTACTGTATCTATTACATGTATTATTCCATTTTTAGCCATAATATCTGTAACTATAATTTTAGCTCCATCAATAAATACTTCATTATTTTTAACTTCTATTTTGGCTTCGCTACCATTTGTCATTCTTAAGTCCTTACCATTTAATTTTACCACATCTGCTGCAGTAAGTTTTCCTGGTGCAACATGATATGTTAAAAGTTTTACTAATTCATCTTTATTCTCTGGCTTTAATAAATTTTCAACAGTATCTTTTGGAAGTTTTGAAAAAGCTTCATCTGTTGGTGCAAATACAGTAAATGGTCCTTTTCCTTTAAGTGTATCAACTAATCCCGCAGATTTTAAAGCAGTTCCTAAAGTTTTAAATCTAGCATCACTATTAACAATATCAACAATATCTTGTGATTTATTTTCCGGTTCATTTTTAGATAAACTTGCTGCTTCTGAATAAGCATAACAATTTACTCCTAAAACATTAAATAGTGATAATATCATAACTAAAGTTATAACCTTTTTCATTTTCTTTTTCATAATAAGTCTCCTTTTCTAATATATATTTGTTCAATTTTAGTATGTGAATCTGATTACTATTTATTCATTTATAAGTTGTTTTTTAAATTAATAGTTAAAAATTTTTAGCCTATATATTAGTAAGTACTTTAAATTAAAAATTATATTTTATATTATTTATTTTATATTATTTATTTTATTAAATAATATATCTTCATTTTTATAATCAAAAAGAGCCTTAAAATACGATAATGTATCTTAAGACCTTTTTTGCTTAAATTAAAAAACTTTAAGTTTGTTTTTTAATATCTATATTACAGCTTTTTGTTTTTTTAATCTAACAATCCAAATGACTAATCCTATAATTAAACCCGAAATTGCCGGTAATACCCATCCAAATCCATAATCAAATCCAGGTAAATATAAATGAGCAAAATTAACAATTTGTTTTACAAATATATTTTCTTGCATTGTTTCTGGTAATGCTTTGAATAAATCAAAAAATGCTGCAATAACTGTCAATCCCGTTGTCCATTTGTATATAATACTCTCTTTATGAATAAATGGAGTTAACAAAGATAATAAGATTAAAGTAATTGCTAAAGGATATATAAACATAAGCACTGGTATAGATAGCTGAATAATATTGTTTAATCCAAAATTAGCAATAACAAAGGAAAATACTGTAAATAAAATTGCATAACTTCTATATGAAAGAGTTCCTGGGAATATTTTACTAAATATTTCAGCACAGGAAGTAATTAATCCAATAGCTGTCTTTACACATGCAATTCCAACAATAGCAGCTAGTAATATCTTCCCTAGAAACCCAAAGTAATGATTACTAACCATAGATAAAATAGATCCACCATTATTTGCGCGGCTTACGCTACCTAAGCTTGTAGCACCCATGTAAGCTAAGGATGAATAAATAATAGTCATCCCAATAACTGCAACTAATCCTGATTTAATTGTTTCAATAGCTATGAAACGCGGCTTTTTAACACCTAGTTTTTGTATGTTAGAAATAATGATAATGGCAAAAGCTAGTGATGCCAAAGCATCCATTGTATTATATCCATCTAATAACCCAGTAAGTAAAGGTTGCGTAACATAGTTTCCCTGTGGTTGGTACTGACTTATTTGTCCCATTGATTTTACATAAGTTGCAATTAGTAAAATAGATAAAAGTCCTAGAAAAATAGGAGTTAAATACTTACCTACCCAATCTAAAATTCTCCCTGGTCTTAATGAGAAATAAAGTGTTATAGCAAAAAATATAAATGAAAAGATAAATAATGCCAGTTTTATATATTCTTCATTAATAAAAGGATTCATACCTACTTCAAATGCAACTGTTGCAGTACGTGGAATAGCAAATAAAGGTCCTATTGTTAAATATAATAAACAGGTAAATAAAATTGAATATTTTTCTCCAACAGGTCGTGCCATCTCAAACAAACTCTCACTTTCCGAAAGAGCTGATGCAACAATACCCAATATAGGTAGGCCTACGCCTGCAATTAAAAATCCAATAGTTGAAATGAAAGTATTACTTCCAGCTGCTTGCCCCATTTGTACTGGGAAAATCAAATTACCTGCTCCAAAAAAAAGTCCAAATAATAATGATCCTATTAATAAGTTTTGATTAAAACTTAGTTTTTCTTTCATAAAAAATCCTCCTTTAACAATCATTTTGTAAATATTTCAATATATAAGTTTTAATAAATATTTCACTTGTTTTGACAGTTCTTATACCTTTTTTATATTGTAATAAATTTGTTTTTTATTATCTAAAATAACTTATTTTCCTTCCTTTGTCAAATGAAAAATTAAATATAAATTTTTATTAAAATAAAAGCCGTGATATCTCACGACTTTTTATTTTAAAATTATATAAAGTTTTTAATTATTAATTAGGATTAAACTACTTCTTACTTTATGTACGAGGTATAAATCCTGTTATAATTAATGTTGCCCAGTCACTATCTTCATTGTCAACCCATTCGCATTCTACATCTAAATGTTTAAGCCATGCATTAAGCCCATAACTTTTTTTACTTATATTAGGAGTTTTTCTGTCATGCTTTTCTTTTATAACTTCTAATAACTCAACTTGTTCATCTTTACCTAATTCTTTATTAATTACTTCTTCTAATAATTCAAGACATGCCCTATAAGCTGCTCCATCTCCAAGATAAATTTCATCTGAATAACCTTGTCTTTCCTTATTTAAAACATCAATATTTTTATTTATTTCTTCTTTATTAGATAAATAATATTTTGCTCTTCTTAAAGCTTCGATATCTCCATCTAATTTATTTATTTTCTTTTCTAAACTTTCTTTTATCATAAATTATACTCTCTTTTCCTATATGAATTAATCTTCATTAAATATATTTATTGAAGACTAACTCATTATAACAGTAATAATATATTATTACTATTTATCTTTTAACATTCCCCATATTTTTTACTATATTTCACTTGCACTTTTATATTGGGATGCTTTCTTAAAAATTGAACTATTACAAAATAACAGCTTGAGCATGGTTCCCATTTACTATATAAAATAAGGTTCCCTTCATCCCTCAAAATTTTTGATTCTATTTGTTTATGTATTTCTTCAATTATCTTTTTTTCACTATCGTTAATTCTATTATATCCTACACCTAGTTCGCCTAATTTATTAACTTTACTACTTTTAAAAACTTCCTCTTCGATTAATCGAGATTTGCAATAACCTATTGCATCAGTATTTCCGCTTATTGCTTTAAACTCCTTATTATTAAATATTCCTACTGCTATATTAATAGTATCCTGAAGTAACTTACTTTGATTTATTCTAAAAGTCCCACTTTCTTTTTCATAAGCTTCCATATATTTATACATATTATTTCTTAATCGTTGCATTCTTGGTATATTACTACTTAAATGCTGATGATACTCTATAGTGCCCTTTTTGGGTTTAATATATTTATAATTTATTTCTTTAGGTATTTCTATTAATATTGTTTTAGTTTGTGTTTCATCGTTATATCTTTCTTTTACATTATCTTTATTAACACAAATCATTTTCTTCAATAATTCAATATCATTTGAATAAATGTTATCTTTATCTAATTCTTTTTCTATATTATCTAATTTAACTTTCTCTGTTTCACTTATCCTACTAGATATACGGGTTTTAATTTCCTCTATATCTTTTATTATACCTTCAACATTATCTTGAGAGCTTATCTTTCTTTCATACTCAACTCTCTCTATATTTAATTTTTTCATCTTTTTTATTTCTCCACAAAGTTTTTCATGTTCACTTTCAAATAACATTATTTTTTCTATATAATCTATAAAATCTTTAATACTCTTTGCCCTATATGTAATCTTGGCATCATTAATACATTTATAAAGAATCTCTGTTACACTATTATCTATTTTAAAAACTTTTGTGATTTCTTCTTTAAACTTTTCATTATTAAATTCATTTATGTTATATCCTTCACTTTTTAATGCATCTATAAAATCTTTTATATTATTAATTTTTATTAAATTCCTTTTTTTCTTATTTAACCTGATATTTGTTTTTGTCATATTTACCTCTTATTTTTGAATCTTAAATTTAAAAATAACTTTTAACTATTATTAATATAATAATGTTAATAAAACTTCTTTAACCTTTATTATATACATAAAATTTTACCAGGGAAAGGCATATTTATCCTAAGCTTAAACATGTATATAAAAATACATATTTTTATTACACTAATTATAAAAGAATTGCATGAATAATTTTCCTATACTTAAAAAACATATTAGTTTTTTTATATATTATTTTCTTTTCTATAATACTTCTTATAAATTAAATAATTTTATTCACAAAAAAAGCATTAATTATACATAATATAAAAATATCTTTGTATAGTTAATGCTTTTTTACCACTTAAATAAATTTATTGTACTACAAAATACGTTTCAATATAAGATATCATTTGATCTCCTAAAGTAAGATAATAATATACTGGTATTAAATAACTTGAATAAAATAAATTCTTTGCTTCTTCTCTATTAGTTTGCAATGCTATTATTAAATTTTGTTGTTGCCTTAAGCTTATAATATAACTTTCTGCTACAAATGATATTTGTTCTGAAAAAAACATATCTGGAAAAGAATCCTTATATAAAAGTTTATTTTCTTCTAAGTCTTTTCTAACATTAATAAACTCTTCTATATAAAGTTCTAAACTTACATTAATAGCCTTTAATTCTTCATCTGTTGAACTACCTGATATAGATATAATAATCAAATTTTCTCTTAACCTTTTGATATCCTCAAAGCTTTTAACAATATTTTCTTTGCCCTTTAGTTCTTCTACTTTTGGTCCATAAGGTGAACTTTGAATTGTTATTGGCTGTGCATATGATATATTAGTAATAGTCAATGTTATAAGAATCATTGATAATATTAAGCGTCTTATTTTTTTTTGCATTATTATTTCACTCCTTTTTGCAATCATGATTGTAAATTATTCGTAAAATATATTTAAATAAGTTTGTTATATATATTTTTAGTTATTTTCATTATTTTATACTCTACAAAAGTTATTAAATTTTACAACTTCCGTCAACACATACATTTTTATTTTCTTCACTATCTTCACTATTCTTTTTATTTAAATCAATAAAAGATTTTTCATCTTCCATAGATTTATTTAATGCCATTAAAAACATTTCTGTTGGTTGAGCACCAGAAACTGAAAACTTATCATTAAATATAAAGAATGGAACTGAACTTATTCCATAATGACCTGCCATTTCTTCATCTTTTCTTACTGAATCTTTATAATCATTACAATTTAACATATTTAATGCTTCATCTTTATTTAATCCAATACTAATCGCTATACCTACTAATGTGTTAAAATCACTAACATCTTTAGATTCAGTAAAATATGCTTTAAATAAAGCTTCTGTCATTTCTTGCATCTTTCCATATTTATCTGAAAAATGAATCATACGATGTGCATCAAAAGAATTAGTTACAATTAGAGTATCAAAATTATACTCTAAACCTAAGCCTTTAGCTTGTTTTACTATATTATCATTGTTTAATTTTGCCTCTTCGTAAGTAATTCCATATTTACTTGCAATAAGTTCATGTATATTTTTATCATAACTCTTTGGAGCATTAGGATTTAATTCAAAACTTCTGTATATAACTTCTACTTCTTCTTTTTTATCAAATTCTTTTAGAGCTAATTCAAACTTACGCTTTCCTATATAACAAAATGGGCAAAATATGTCTGACCAAATTTCTACTTTCATCTTTTCTTCCTCCTTATATTTCATAAATATCTTTTTCGTTTATCTGATATCTATCTATTTATAAAATTTCCATCCCCTGCAAGATATATATAATAATTCACTACTAAATTTTACATATCCATTACTTCCAATATATCTCTGGGGCTATTCTTGGGGTTGTTCTTAAATACTTTATATTAGGATATCCTATAACCATACAAGTAACAACTTGTTTACTCTCATCTAAGCCTAAAAAATCCCTTATTTTTTCATTTCCTTCGGCAGCTCTTACAAAGAACCCACTAAAGAATGTTCCAAGACCTAAAGCATTAGTCATAAGTTCCATATTCGAAGATGCTAATGCTCCATTTACTTGAGAATTAGATACTACAATCACTACAACTGGTGCATTAAAGAATAAACCATCTTTTTCTGTAGGATTTGCTTTGTAATCTTCGTACATTTTTACCCACTTTTCTGCATAAGTTTTAAATTTCATAGTTTCTTCAGCTAAATTATCAAGTATACCTTGTCCTGCTTTGCTTAAACTTTCTAAAGTCATTTCCTTTAATTTATCAATACCTTCTTTTATAATTATATAAGATACATCTTGGCTATTACTTCCTGTTTGAGTAAATCTACCTGCTTCTATAATTTTCAGAAGTTTTTCTTTTTCTACATCCTTTTTCTTAAAGTTTCTTACACTTCTTCTGAATTTAATAAAATTAAGTAAGTTATCTTCATCTATTGAAAACTCTTCTTTATTATAGTCTTTCACTTCATCCATATTATATTCATCTGTATAAACAGCATTTTTAGGACATATTGCTATACAGTGTCCACATTTAAAACAAGTTACATTATTTATATTAGCTTTTCCTTCTACAATATTTATATCCCTTACTATACAATCATTAATACATAATTTACACCCAATACATTTTTCTTTATCTACATTCATCATAAAATATTTCCCCTTTTCTTTTGACATAACCATAAATAAAATTTATACTTATTTCATATTATAAAATTGATCCAAAATTCTATAGTTTAAGTATATCATTATAAAATAATATCTGTCTAATTGATATTTTTCATAAACCCATAACTATTAGTTATATATTAAGGAGAATTCAAATGAATTTACAACAACTAGAATACTTTAAAACAATTGCACAAGTTGAAAGTTTTACAATAGCCTCTAATTTACTCTCTGTAAGTCAGCCAGCTTTAAGTAAAGCAATTTCAAAGTTAGAAGAAGAATTAAAAGTTCCATTATTCGAAAAGAATGGTCGTAACATTAAACTTACACGGTTTGGTAAAATGTTTTTATCTCATACAAACATTGCCTTACTTGAAATAGAAAAAGGAAAGAAGGAATTAAATGAGATAGTTAATCCAAATACAGGTAATATTTCAATTTCATCTACTTCTAGTATAGGAACATATTTTATGCCATTTATAATAAGTGATTTTCTAAATAAAAGTCCTAATACTAAATTCCAATTTAGTCATGAGCCAGTAAAAAATATAATACAAGATTTAAAAACAAGAAAAATAGATTTAGGATTTTATGAGTGTATAGATATTCTTGATATGCCTTCTGAAATTGAGTCAATTCCAATAAAAAAAGAGGAATATGTTTTAATAGTTCCTAAAAATCATAACCTTTCGAATAAAAATGAAGTCTCTTTAAAAGAACTAGAACATGAATCCTTCATTGCCTTTTGTGTTGAAAATAAAGACAAGATGATTTCATATTTTGACTTTTTAGGCTATATCCCTAAAATATCAATAAGACCTAGTGAAGCTAGCATGCTTGAAGGCCTTGTTGCAGCTGGTGCTGGAATTTCAATAGTACCAAACACTCCAGTTATTAATACAAATACTGTATCTATTTTAAAAATAGAAGAAAAGATTAAAGATAAAATTATTTATATGGGATGGCTTAAAAATTCCTATATGTCTCCTATTGCAAAATTATTTAAGGATTATATTGTTTCCTCTATTAATTAAAAAGATAACTTTTCCTTTTAATATATCCAATATCCATACATAGCTAAAACTTTCCTATAATCAAAAGTATAATCTTAGATATTTTCATATAAAATAATAGTACTGGAAATTAAAATTTCCAGTACTATTTAATAAATAAAAAATTATTTAGCTTTTATTCATTATTAACTTCTATAAGATACTTTTTAATCTATAGCGTTAAACTTATTATGGAATCTTATTTATGATCCTTATCTATTTTAACAAGTTCTGTTACAAACTCTCCATCTATAAACTTAACATCAAAGGCTTTCCCAAATCCTTTTACTAATCTTCCTTCAATAGTTTCTATTTCAAATACATCAAAGTCTAAGCTTACTAACATATCCATTATAGATTTTCCTTGTCTCTTGCTTAACTTTTCTATAATCTCTTTATTTTCTTTTAATATAGTTGCTTTTCCTCTAAAGGAAACTCTTTCTCTTGCAAAGGTAATATCAACATCTTGTTCATCTTCAATAATCATTATGCTTATTTCAGGATTATTAACAATATTATAATAATGCTCCGCTATTTTACTTATATAAATATAAAATTTACCATCTTCATATATATATGGTGAATAACTAATTCTAGCTTTGTTATCCTTATCTAATGAACTTATTATTAATGTTTTTTGTTTTTCTAAAAGCTTTTTCATAATCTTTCTCCTTAATTTTTCATATTTAAAATTAAAAATATCTTTTCTAATAACTATATTTATTATCGTAGCTTACTTTTAAAGGATATATCTGAGGCCTATTACATATAGGCTCTTTACTTATAGCACATTTCACATTATATACATAATGAATAATATCTTTAACTATAACCTCTTCTGGTTTACCATCTGCTATAATTTTTCCTTCCTTCATAATTACCACCCTATTACTATATCTAGAAGCTTGATTTAAGTCATGTAACACCATAACAATAGTTATATTAAACCTTTTATTAATATCCTGAACAAGTTCCATAAGTTCTAACTGATGACACATATCTAAATAAGTTGTTGGTTCATCTAAAAATAATATCTTAGGCTTTTGAGCTATAGCCATAGCAAGCCATACTCTTTGTATTTCTCCACCTGATAAATTAACTAATTTTCTATCTGCATACTGTAATACTCCAGTTTGTTTTAAGCTCCATTCAACAATTTCTTCATCTTCTTTAGTTCTTAGTTCAAACCACTTTTTGTGTGGTATCCTCCCGTAATAAACAAGTTCCTTCACTGTTATATCAGTTGGTGAAGTATTTTGCTGAGATACCATGGATAAAACTTTAGCAACATCATTGTTTTTCATCAAATCTATAGATTTGTCAACAATTAAAACTTCTCCACCTTTTCTCTTTAAAATCTTAGATAATGATTTTAATAACGTCGATTTTCCAGATCCATTAGGTCCTATTATAGAAACAATTTCTCCTTCATTTATCTTTAATGATAAATCTTCTATTACAATTCTATTTTCATATCCTACGTTAATATTTCTTGCTTCTATCATCTATTTATCACCTTTCTTTCTAAGTAAATATAAGAAGAACGGTCCTCCAACTATAGACATCACTACACCTACCGGTAACTCTAGTGCTCCTAATATTGTTCTAGCTACTGTATCCGCAACCAATAAAACTATTCCTCCCATTACCATGGAAAATGGAATTGCATATTTATGATCTGATCCGATAATCATTCTACTTATATGAGGAACTATAAGCCCAACAAAGCTTATAATCCCAACTATTGCAGTTGAAGTTGCTGCTAAAAATACTGCAACTGCTGATAATATCACCCTTGTTTTATTAACATTAAATCCAATGTTAGTTGCTGATTCATCGCTTAGGCTTAAAACATTTGCACCTCTAATGCATAATAAAGATAAGCTTAAACCTATTAATGAATATACTGCTACAAGTTTTACATCTGCCCATGTTTTAGATGCAAGACTTCCATTTAACCATAGTAAAGCGCCTTGAATTCTATCGCTATATAAAGTTGTTAACAATGATATAAAACCACCCAATATTGCGTTTACTGCTACACCTGCAAGTACTACTCTTATTGCCTTTAATCCATTTTTCCATGCCATTAAATATACAACTATACAAGCTAAGGCGCCTCCAATAAATGCTACTAATGGAAGTATTCCCGTATATTGGGGTAATAAAAGTAGTATTATTATTGCAAAAACACTAGCTCCTGAAGATACTCCAGTTATCCCTGGATCTGATAAAGGATTTTTCATTACAGCTTGAAGCAAGCATCCTGATATAGCTAAATTAGCTCCAACTAAAACTGCCAATATATTTCTTGGAAGTCTCATTCCCAAAACTATTGTAGTTACCATTTTATTATTATCATTAATTAATGCTGAAAATATATCTCCAAGGCTTAAATTAACACTACCAATCGTAGAAAAAATTATTATTAATCCGCCTAATACTAATGTACTTAATCCAATTAATAAGATTTTTTGTCTATCCTTCATATTACTCACCGTATATTATGTTTCCAAGCTCTTCTATAGCTTCAATTATAGAAAGGTTTGCTGTTACTCCAAATACTACTGGATCTAAATCATATACTCTTCCTTCTTTTGTAGCATCTAAGGTCATCCAAGCAGGGTTTGTTGAAAACTCTTCATCAAAAGCTTTTTTAGTTACTTCAATATCACCATGTGATAGTCTTAAAATATAATCTGGATTCATTTCTACTATTTGTTCCATACTAAAATTCACATATGCTGAGTCAATAGTATCAATACTATCAGTAACATTATCTACATC
>JARIDB010000002.1 GCA_029257045.1 Clostridium sp. | reverse complement strand
TTCCATTATCGCATATCTGTGCTGCGACTCCAGTCATACCTGAGCCAGAAAATCAATCCACAATTATATCTCCTGGATTAGTATAATGTTCAATGTATCTACATATAGCTTTTGGTGGCACTTTCGTATGATAGGTGTGTATGTTATATATCAAATCATGTTTGTCTTCAACTATATCATCAGCTAATGGCTCTTTTGAGTATTCATCAGATTTTTCATTGTACTCTTTTCCATTTGTTCTAATGAATTCTTCAATAAACGGGTTAGGCAATGCTGTATAATATGGTGGATTAGATAACTCAATTATATCTTCATCACTACCTAACGGAAACCCTTCTATATCCCTTACTTTATCAATATCTTGTTTGGTTAACTTCATAACTTTACTCCTTAATTCTTAGTACTTATTTGTTTCTTCCTCTGCTACTAAAGAATATCTATTATCTTCTTTTTGTTGAATTATAAGTCTTAATTTTTCAATATCCTTACCTTTTACAATATTGTCAACAAATCTGTTCATCTTACTTTTCAATTCCCCTACAGTACATGGTCCCATTGCTAAAACCATATTTTCTAGATCTTCAATGTTAACCATAACCTTATCAAGTTCTGAAAATAAAGTATTAAAAGTTTGAACAAAGAATGTATCCACAGTCTCTGGTAATACCTTTTTGTCTATAAAATCATCAACTACTATTTGCTGTTCCTTTGTTAATAATTTCTTATTATCTAATATTAAAGGATCTTCTAAAGAGTTAATTAATAAATTAGTCCATTCTTCACTTAATTTTTCTAATTGCTCCTCTATACTTATTAATCTCTCTTCTGCACTCGTTGTTTGTGTATTTATATTCATTCTACAATGTGTACATATATGAGTCTCTCTTAGCTCAATAGTTGTTAACTCATAACATACTATTAATATTGATAACTCTGTCTCCGACTCTTTTAATTTATTAACTTGAAAAATAGAATCTATTGCAGATAACTTCTTTAAGTTAGATAAAAGTTTCCCAGAAATAATCTTTCTCTTTTTATCCTTTGAATTAACTCCTAATCTTGCTTTACTATGGATACTAAAATATAATTCTATATATTTATCTTTAATTTTATTCAATTCTGCTACTACTTCTCTAATTGCTGATTCACTATCTAATGTATCTTTAATACCATCTCTTTTTCTTCTAAATAATTCCTTAACATTAACTATGTCATTAAATAAATTCTCTGATAATTTTAGAGTTTCAATATTAGCGATGTAGTTAACAATGCTTCCACACTCATTTTTAAATGCAATATATTTATTTATTATTCCTATATATTTGATAGCTTGCTCTATATCATTTAATTCCTCCATAGTCATTCCAAAATTACTTAGTTTTGGTACAGTATTATATTTTGTTTTAAAATTTACAAATTCATTTATTAACTTATCTATTTTAATTAAATAGTTATCAATTATATGACTTTGTATTAATTCTTCACCCCATAATTTGAAACTATCACCAACTGTTCTCTTTGCTAATAAAGCTTCTTCTGAGACTTTTTTAGTTCTATCTAATGCTTTTTCTAAACCTCTTTCCATTTCTCTTGTATTTACTAATAATCCAGTAGAAATATCTAATATTTCAAAAAACTTTTTCAGTTCCTCTTGTGACCCTTGCTTTGGCTTTGCTAAATACTTAAATTCCAATATATCAACTACTCCCAATCTAGGTACTGTATCTATATTAGAAGCTGATAATACTATTCCATTCTTTAAAGCTAAATTAGCCTTACCGCAATAAGCCAATGCTAATAATACCACTGAAAAGTATTCTAAGTTAATATTAAATTGTTTTTCTAATTGTTCATCGTACCTTTCTTTAATAATATCCGAATAGTTTATTACCCCTAGTGGTTGTAACTTATCTAACTTTTTAACTAAATTCATAGCATATTTAGAGTTACTTACTGATATCTTTGAATCTTCTATTAGATTAAAGCTTTCTAAAAATGCTAAACTATCCATTCTTCTTTGACCTGCAAAGCATTTAATAGCACTTTGTATTATATCAGCTTGATTACCTTGAGTTATTTTATGTTTCATTACTGGAAACTCTGGATAAATAGATTTAAAATGCTCATCTAAACATATTGAAGATGCTAAATCTATTGCATCCTTGAAGTTGCTAATATTTTTACTCTTTCCGTGTGTTATTTGCATTAATTGTTTTGACACATTTTTGTAAATAACATTAAAAGCTGTATTCTTATTATCATTTAACCACTTTAATAATTCCTTTCTTAAATCTTCAGCCTTCTTATTGTATATATTTCTTGTATTCTGATCTCCAGCAAGTTGCTTCATTGACAAAGCTCCAGCATATAATCTCAAAGTATTATTAAATATTTCATCACCTTTAAACTGGAACATAACCTCATCTGCATTATTTTCATTAGCTACTTCATCA
>JARIDB010000022.1 GCA_029257045.1 Clostridium sp. | reverse complement strand
TTCCATTCTTTTCATACCAATTTACCCAAGTTGGTAGGTATGTAGGATAGTCTATTTTTATTTCATCATTATCTTTATTCTTTGTTACATTTATTGAAACTATTACTCCATCTTCTGTATAAGGATTTTGTATTCTTTCTGTTCTTTGACTTGATAAAAAGTTTCCCATTGAATATATAACTGGTGTTTCCTTCATGCCATCACTAGAAGTTAAAATATCTATGGGCTGAAGGGAATGAGGATGGGTTGCAAATATTACATCTACCTTTTCATCTGTTAAATATTGAGCCATTTTAACTTGAAGGTTATTTGGTTCTAGAGCATATTCTTCTCCCCAATGCATATAAAATATTACAATATCTGAGCCATCTAATCTCATATTATTTATTTGTTCTTTCATTAATTCCAAGTCAGCGTCTATAGTATCTTCTCTAAAGGTATTCATTAAAGGGTAAAGAGTTTCATCAATTAAACTTCCATTTAATCCTCTTCCCCCACCCTCTGCTACAACAGTATAAGAATAAGATATTATTCCAACTTTAATTCCTTTAACATCCTTTATTATATATCTTTTATCTTCTGAACTCTTTCTTGTACCAATTATATCAAAACCTTTTTCTTCTAAGGTTTGTCTTGTTCTGTTATACCCTCTATTATCCCTATCTAGACTGTGGTTATTTATATTATTTACTACATCTATACCAGCCCACTTCATAGCATCTGCTAATTCATCTGGTGCATTAAAGCTTGGATAACCTGAAAATCCATAATTCTCTATACCTGATAAGGTACCTTCCATATTACCTATTGCTAAATCTGCCTTTTCTAAATAAGGCTTTACGTATTGAACTGTATTTTTGAAATCATAACTATCTGCGGCTTCATTATATTGAGTTTCTAAAATTTCCTTATGAATTAGAAAGTCTCCTACTGCTACTATATTTATTTCTTCTTTATTTTCCTTCTTTTCTTCTAGTTCCTTTTTATCTTCTTTTCCATCCTCTATTTTCTCTAAATTCCCCACAGACTTACTTTCTTTTAAGTTTAATACCCCTTTACTATCTATAACATCATAAATCTTAAATAATCCTAAAGCTAAAAACACTAATACTATTATATAACTTATCCTTTTAAATCTTCTCATCTTAACTCCTCTTAACCCCTCATAATATTTTATATTAATTTGATTCCCCAGTATTATATTAACCAATTTTACTAATGTTATAATATGTATATAAATATATTGTAAATCATCCCTTACTTTATTGAAAGGAGTTATTAAAAATGAAATTACTTAAAAAGTATTATCCCTTTCTTATATTTATTCTTGTATTTACTTTTGGACTACTAAGAGCACGTCAAATAAGCAATTATGAAGTGTCCATAGGTAAACCTACCATGAGTGGAGCCTTTGCCTTTTATGCTTATTTTATAGTTTCAATAATACTATTCATATCTTCTTTATTAATTAAAATATTATCTTCTATTAAATCAGAAAAGTTTAATATTAATGTGAAAATACTACTTATAACAATAATTGGAGCCGTAGGATTGGCCATGTCTACATTCATTCTATACTTTATTCATTAAGTTATTTAGTATGATATATTAACCAAACGCGAGTCAGACCCAATAAACCTTTTAAGAATTTATTAATTTGCTTTAGTTAATATTCCTTTTACTTTTACCTTAATTAATAGTTATGGGGTCAGAACCCTTTGAATTTTAATTATCTTTATATGAAAAAAGGAACCTTATTTCTAAAGTTCCC
>JARIDB010000088.1 GCA_029257045.1 Clostridium sp. | reverse complement strand
TAAAATATCCACTTCATCTTCTTTTAAAGATACTCTATATCCTTCTAAAATAAGATCCATTATTATTTGTTTTTTTATATCTTCATTCCATATAATAATTGCAGATACTTTATTCATATCTGAAGCTTTGGCTAAATTAATATTTTCCATAATTTTAGTCTTTTGATCTTTTATATATTCTAAATCCATAAAAATCCACTCCTTTATAATATAAGTATTATAAAGACATGATAATTATGTTAATTATTTTCTTTTATTATTCCAATAACTATTCCTAAAACACTAAAATCTCTTCCTTCTAAAGTAATTGGCGGATACATTGGGTTAGCCGGCGCAAGAATAGGTTCTTTCCCATTTAAATTAAGAGTTTTTAAAGTCACTTCTCCATCTACACTAGCTGCAATAATGTCATTATTGTTAGCAGATAAAGACTTTTTAATAACTACTAAATCTCCATTAGAAATACTTTTATCTATCATTGAATTACCCTTAACTTTTAGAATAAAGGTTTCCTTTCCTCTTCCTATCCAGGCTTCTGGGAGTAGAAATTCACCTTCTATATCTTCATTCATTTCAATAGGGCTTCCTGCTGCAATATCATTATACATAGGTATTGCTTTTAACTCATCTTCTTTAAAAGTAATATTATCTTCAAGAAAAACTTCTTTATCTGTTGAAGCTGAATCTATTTTAAAGTCTAAAGTTCTCCTGTTTTTCAAATTAATATATTCGTAATTTTCTATTGTACTTATAATCTTTTGTTTTTCATCTTGAAATTTAACCTTAAAGCTAAAACTTTTTCCTTTAATTTCAATACCTAAAGTATTAAACTTTCGTCCTTTAATAAGCCAAGAATTTTCTTTTCCTTGAAGTTCACTATTTATTATAAATATAAAGGAAGAATAATCTTTCCTTATATATATTTCTTTAATAAAATCTATTTCAGCTTTTGTATATTTTTCTGAATCATCTAAAATAATATGACTATATATACCCGCTTCCTTTTTCATATGTTCTATAGCAAATAAAGCACTATCTCTTTCGTCCATCAAAAGATTTTCTTTTAAATATTTATTATAAGCATCTTTTATTTTAAACAAACCTTCTCTAGTATAAGAAGATTTATTCATTCTTTTTTCTCTACCTTTTCTATCTATTTGTAAATATTCTTCTAAAGTCAAATTAGAATCCTTAATCCAAAAAATTTCATCAATAATAAAACCTAACTTAGCCTTTTTTAAAAAGTTAGACTTATTAGAAATTATCTCAATTTCTTTTTGAAGTTCTTCTAATATTCTTATTCCTTCATCTTTATTAATAACCTTATAGGCAAGTCCATTTTCTCTTCTAAACGCCTGTGAATATGTATTAATAACTTCTTCCATAGTTACTATTGTAACTCTATCTTTATCTAATGAAAATAATGAATAAAAGTGATTTTTCTTACTTTCTTTTTCATAGTTTTCCATAGCTTTATTTTTATTTTTATAATCAGATGTAATTATTAAAATTTTATCATTTTCATACATACAATAATTATTTTCTAAATTTATTGCCTTATAAATGGATGCTATGCTTTTACCCGTTGATTTTTTACCTTTTAAAAGTTGATATCCTGATATTTTATTATTTATAAATCTATTTTGTGTCTTTGAAAAATTCATTATTTTCACCTCTTTTGTATTTATCTAGCTATTAATTTAATCATATATCCAAGGTCATTTTATGTCAAATAATAATAATAATAATTGAAATATACAATTTTGTAACTTTATTTTAATAACTTCTTCTTTATTCCTATCTTATCAAAATATCTTCCAATCATTAGAAAAACTATTCCGCTAGCTAAAGGTTGTAATCCTTCTAAAGGTAACATTGCTAAGGCAGATATGAAATTCCCAGCTATAATACCCCCAGCTATATAATAGCCTATCCAACCTGTAATCCCAGCTAAAATAATTCCTATTATATTTCTTTTACATAATATAGTTTTACTTTTTGATGTAAAATATAAAACCATTCCAGATTTTATTATTATTGTTGGTATTATCCATAAGATTCCTCCAGTTAATGCATCTGCAATGCCACCTCCAATAGCTACTGCAAGTATAGCATAGTGAGTTGGTAGCATTGCAGCAGCTAAATAAATAATCACATCTCCTAAATGAATATAACCACTATTAAATCCTGTTTGAATTCTAAATAAAAACCCAATAGAAATACATATTAATGCAGCAAATAAAGAAGTTAAAACTATATTTTTTGTATCTATCTTAATTTTCATTTATTAAAATCAACTCCTTTAGAAACTTTTCAAATATTATTCCCTCTTTTGGGTCCCTATCTTCTTTTATAGTATAATTAATTGCTTTATAAATAAATTCCATAGCCTTCTCAATTGAATATTTTAGACTATAACTATTTAATAATAAACCTATTAATATAGAAACAAATATATCTCCAGTTCCACCATAAGATCTTTTTATAAAATCTGAACTAACAAAAAATGATTGTTCTACTTCCTTATCATAGGAAAAAGTATATATTTTATCATTAATTACTATACCTGTTATTATTATCTTTTTAGGGCCCATTTTCGAAATTTCTTTTGCAATTTCAAGAATCTCTTCTCTATTTACTTTTTCTTTATTATATGTTCTATCCGCTAATAAGTAAGCTTCTGTAATATTTGGAGTTATAATATCAGCATAAGATACTAACCTTCTCATCTCTTTACACATCTTACTTGTATATGTATTATATATAATTCCATTATCCCCCATAACCGGATCAATTACTATTAATGCTTCCTTATGGTCCTTGACCATATCTATTACAGTTTCTATTTGCTCCTCTGACCCTAAAAATCCACTATATATACAATCAAACTTAAAATTCAGCCTATCCCAAGAACTTTTATATTCATCCATCTTATCTGTCATATCTAAGAATGTATAACCCTTAAAGGCTGTTTGACAAGACAAAATTGCTGTTGGAAATGGACAACATTCAACGCCTAAAACTGATAATATAGGAATTGCTACTGTTAACGAACACCTACCTACCCCTGATAAATCATTTATTGCTGCTACTTTTTTTATACCTTTCATAACGCACCTGCTTTTACTCTAGAATTAATATTTCTATAATAATCCATTAACATCTATTTGTCCATTGTATCGATACATTGTGAAATAAATTATGAAAGAGAAGCATCACTATAAACTTCAAGAAAAAATAAAGAGATATAGCGAAGTTAGCATATAGCAAGCATTTAGAATTTATTGGTGAAAGAATAGCTACTAGTCCTTAGAGTTGTTGGTTTGTCTGAGCACAGCGAGTTAACCAAAACTCTTGGTCTAGTAGCGATTCTAAGCCTAGAAATTCTTTGCGAAGCTATTAGCTAACTGAAGCATAGCTCTTTATTTTTTCATAGTTTATATTCTCATATTAAGTGAATTTAATAATCTATTTTTTTAGTTTCGGAAAATATTTTGTATGAATTAATTCATGTGCCTTTGCACTTAATGGATGATCTAAATACTTTTCATATATAGCTTGAACTGACTTGTTTTCATAAGATCTTCTTATTGGCATACTACTATCTATTCTATTTAAACCTTCTGCTCTCTTTACAATAGTTTCTTGTCTTTTCTTAGGTTTTGGCTGTCCTCCACCACCTATACATCCACCATTACAAGCCATAATTTCTATAGCATGATAAAACTCTTCTCCAGCTCTTATTTTATCAAGCATCTGTCCCGCTTCTTTAAGACCATGAGCAACTCCTATTTTAAGTTGGATATCTCCTACATTAAGTTCACAAGATCTAAATCCTTCATATCCTCTTAAAGATGTAAATTCTATATTATCAACTCTTTTACCTGTCATAGTTTCTATAGCTGTTCTTGTAGCAGCCTCAATAACTCCACCAGTTCTACCAAAAATAACCCCAGCTCCACTATATTCTGATAAAGGATTATCAAATTCTTCATCTTCTATATCATTAAGGTCTATATTGGATTGTTTTAAGATTTTTATAAGTTCTCTAGTTGTTATAACATAATCTGTATCATAGTTATCTCCTCTTGAGAATTCTGGTCTTGAAGCTTCATATTTTTTAGCAACACAAGGCATAATCGCAACTGAAGTTACAGTATCTCTTTTTATTCCTTTTTCCTTTGCCCATATATCCTTTGCAACTGTAGCAAACATTTGCATTGGTGATTTTGCTGTTGATGGTACATCTAGCATATCAGGATAATTTTGTTCAATAAATTTAACCCATGCTGGACAACAAGAAGTTAGTAGAGGTAACTTAACAGTATCATCTCCATTAAAGTATCTCTCAAGTCTGCTTCTAAGTTCTGCCGCTTCTTCCATTATTGTTAAATCTGCGGCCCAAGAAGTATCAAATACATAGTCTACTCCAAGGCTTTTAAGAGCTGAAACTAATTTCTTTTCTAGGTTTTCTCCAGGTTCAAACCCAAAGGCTTCTCCAATAGTTACCCTAACAGCTGGTGCTATTTGAGTAATTACAGTTCTTCTTGGTGTAGCTAAATCCCTTAAAAACTTATAAGTATTGTCCCCTTCTGTTATAGCTGCAACTGGACATGCTACTATACATTGTCCACAATGTGTGCATTTATCATTATCTATATGATGTTTTTCTTTTATCCCTCCAGAAATACAATCTACAGGACATACTCTTGTGCAAGCATGACAGCCTATACATTTATCTGTAATTCTAAGTTTTGTTAATTGTGGACATTCTCCTGGGTAGCATTTATGTTCTTCTATATGTTCCTCTATTTCTTCATAGAAGTTTTCTATTATTTCAAGAATAATATTTTTATCTTGTTTAACTTCTTCTTTTATTCCTCCAGCTAATTGTCTAAGCAGATAAATATCTCTTGAATTTGCTTTTCCTTTACTTATTCTATCAAAAATCCTCCAGATTCTTAATATTTCATTTCTAGAGCTTTCATATTCTTTGCAAAGACCTTCTTCCATATTACCTAAAAGATATTCAATGTAGAATTTAGCAAACTGTATAATACAATCTTCATCTGATAAAATAACTATACTTTTGTATATACTTTCGTTATATATATCAAGATCAATTTGTGCATCAAGTTTATGCATATTTATAAATCTGCTAAAAGGGAATCCCATTTGTGCGCATTTAAAAGGTCTATTATTTACTATTCCTCCGGCTAATTGTATTAATTCTCTTAGAGTCATTCCTTCTTTTACTTCAACAATTCCAGGATTTTTAACCTTACCTGAAATAGCTACGAGATTTTTATTATCTCCCATAGTTTTTTCTAATTCTTTTTCTCCTACTGCAGTAAATACTGAACCAAATGTACTTTGTAATATATTTTGTTTTGAATTTCCCATTTTGTTCCTCCCACTTAATAATTCTTAAGTAAAAATTTTAATGCTTAATTTACTTAATCTTTTAAGATAAAATTTATATACATAGCTTTACACTATTATCTTAACTTTATTGTTTTTAATGCTTCTAATACTTTTATTTTAAAATTATCAATATCTAAATAATCCGCTTTCATCAATAGTATATCCTTTTTTTAGATTATATTCACCTAAAATTTTCAACTTTTCTAATCTGTTTCTTTTATTCCTATAACTTTTACTATTCTTATAATTTTATCTATAATAATCTAATATTCTTTTATCTTCATCTAAATCATATAATATTTCATCATCCAACCTTCACCTTTTTATAAGAATATTTAGAATTATATTTTTTTATTATCATAATTCATTAATATCTTTATTTTTTAATGAATATAATATGTTTTTTTAGAATATATATATTTTATAATTAATATTCAAAATGGGAGATTTTATGAGAAATCAATGTAATTTGTTCTATGCTGATACTACCGCTGCTAATTTTCTAATTAAATATAGAGGTGATTTTTTAGAACAAATGAGTAAAGTAAGTTATGCTTGTGGAACAGTTATTATTGATACTATAGGTATAATAGCTGTTACTTATGAAAACTTAGACAGATTAATAAAAGATGTACCTGCAATTTCTTACGTTGACATACGAGCCGAATTTGTCCTTCAAGATTTATCTCCATCTTATGCAGACAATATAAATAACATAAAATTAAATCCTTATTTAAACCTAACTGGCCGTAATGTAATTGTTGGTATTATTGATACAGGTATAAATTATTTAAATGATGAATTTATAAATGAAGATGGAACTTCTCGTATTCTTAGTATCTGGGATCAAAGTATTCCATATGACTCTAATAAAGAAGACTCCATTATAGAAAATCAAAATATTTCCCCCTTAGTTTCAAGTGAAAATACTACGATAGAAAATACCACTTCAAAAAGTACACTTATTCCATTAGATCTTATTAATAAAAAAGTCCCCCAAAGCATTTTTGATAATGTTTTTTCATCTACTTTTCAGTCTCCTTCTGAATCTGACTCATCTAAGGATGCTGATGAAGATTTTTCTAATATTAAAGATCTTAATAAACTTTATAATAACTTATATATTGGAACTGTATATTCAAAAGAAAATATTAATGATGCTATAAAGGCCTTTGAAAAAAAAGAAGATCCCTATGCTATCGTTCCTTCAAAAGATACTATAGGCCATGGTACAAAAGTTGCATCTATAATAGCTGCTAGGGGGAAAAACCTAGATCTTCAAGGAGTAGCCAACGGTTCTGATTTAGTAATTGTTAAACTTTTCGAATCGCTAAATTTAAAAAAAGTAGCAGAGTCAAATAATATAGTTCCTCCTCCAATATATAATAATTCAGAACTTGTCTCTGCCTTAGAATTTTTAAAGTCGGAGTTTATAAGACTCAATAGACCTATGGTAATTTATATTGGTATTGGATCAACCTACGGAAGTCATGATGGTATTAACCTAACTTCAAGATATATTACAAACCTTGGTAATACAAAAGGACTTTGTATAGTTAGCGGTGTTGGAAATGAAGGTAATGCTCAAGGACACGTTACTGGAATAATAAGAAATGTTGGCGACTTATCTACCCAAGAACTTAGAGTTCCAAAAGAACTTAAACTTTTTTCCTTTAACATTTGGATTCAAAGACCAAATAAAGCTTCTATTGCTATTATTTCCCCTTCTGGTGAATCAACTAAAATTATAACAAGTAAAAGTAATAAAAGTGAAAGTTATAATTTTGTATTCACTAATACAAAAGTTATTGTAGAATACTTTACTCCTGAGCACTTTACAGGTCATGAACTAATAAATGTAGCATTTTTCAATATAAAGCCAGGTATTTGGAGAATTGAATTATTAGGTGTTTATATTGTAGGTGGACGTTATGATATTTGGTTACCTCCA
>JARIDB010000003.1 GCA_029257045.1 Clostridium sp. | reverse complement strand
TGGTGGAAACAACAGGGATCGAACCTGTGACCCTCTGCTTGTAAGGCAGATGCTCTCCCAGCTGAGCTATGCTTCCATATTGGTGACTCCTAGGGGAATCGAACCCCTGATACCACCGTGAAAGGGTGGTGTCTTAACCGCTTGACCAAGGAGCCATATTAAATTTGTGTTATTATTTCTGCTAACGAGCACATTAACTATAATACATAAATTTTAATATAGTGTCAACACCTTTTTAGTAACTTTTTTTATTATATTAAAAATTATCTTATTTTACCTTAATATATATAAAAACCTTTTCTTTATTTTCTTTCAAATACTTTTGTTTTCTCATTATATTTTCTCTTTTATACTTTATATACCTTTTTAATTCTTATACTCTATTTTAATATATCTAAATAATATAATTAATATTAATTAATTTATTTTCTAACTAATCCAACTATGTTAAAATTACTTTATTATATTATAATAGTAATTTATTATTATTATAAAAATTTAAGGAGTTTATTATGATAAATCATAAATTAATTATAGTTGGTGGTGGAGCTTCCGGTGTGATAGCTGCCATTACTGCAAAAGATTTAGGTATAGATGTAGCAATTGTTGAAGGTTCAGATAGAATAGGGAAAAAAATTTTAGCAACAGGTAATGGTAGATGTAATATTTCTAATAGTGGTATTACTTCTCCTTTTGTAAATTACCATAGTGAAAATAAAGGCTTTTTTTCTGATGTTTTAGATGCTTATAGCGTTTATGATGTAGAAAACTTATTTTTATCTTTAGGTTTACCTATTGTTGAATTAAAAAATAAAAAGCTTTATCCTAAATCTCTTCAAGCTTCCTCAGTTGTGGATATATTAAAATTAGGGCTTGAAGATAGAGGTATACCTTTATACACAGATTGTAAAGTAAAAGATATCCACAAAAAGGAAAAGTTTGTTTTATCCACAAGTAATGAAGAAAATAAGTTGTTTTCATGTGAAAAACTTATTCTAGCCTGCGGAGGAAAATCTGCTATTAAAACTGGTTCTGATGGAAGTGGCTATAATTTAGCAAAAGCATTTGGCCATACTATTATTAACCCAATCCCTGGAATTGTTCAATTAAAATTAGATAGCCCATTTTTAAAGTCTTTAACTGGAGTTAAATTTGATGGCTACGCAACCTTATTAGTTGATGGTGAAGAAAAAAGAAAAGAATTTGGAGAAATTTTATTTACTGACTATGGAATTTCTGGTCCACCAATTATGCAAATATCTGGAGGTGCTTCAAAAGCTTTATCAAGAAATAAAAATGTTGAAGTTCTAGTTGATATGACACCTAATTCCTCTAAAAAGGAACTAGAAGATTTTATTGAAGGTCATTTTGCTATGTTTTCTCATAGACCAGTTATTGACTCTTTAATTGGCATAGTAAATAAAAAGCTTATCCCAACATTATTAAAAGAATCTAATATTAATGACTTACATATGCCTTGTTATGATTTAGATTGGAAGGAAAAAAAATCATTAATAGATTTACTTAAAAAGTGGACTTTTAAATGTACAGATACAAATGGATTTAATCAAGCACAAGTTACTATTGGTGGTATTGATACAAATGATATTGAAAAATCCACATTAGAATCAAAACTTTGTGAAGGTTTATACTTCTGTGGTGAGATTATGGATGTTAACGGTGACTGTGGTGGATACAACCTAACTTGGGCATGGTGCTCTGGTCAATTTGTATCCAATAGTATAGCTAAAAGCTTAAAAAAATAAACAGAAAAAACAGATCTAATTAATTTTAATTAGATCTGTTTTTTATTTTTTAATAACATCAAATAAAGTATTCGTGACTTTTATATTAAAATTACTAATTTTCATTTTATTCTTGTAAAGTCCACTTTCCTTCTAACTTAGTTAGGTCTTTTCCATCTAAAGTTGATATTTTATGCATAGTCCTTAATTCTCCATTCTCTTGTTTTAAAACCTTAGACCTTATCTTAACCTTTTCTCCATACCTACATTCCTTTTCAAAAATAACATTAATTTCTTCTAGTTTATATCCATAAACTATTTCTTCTGGAAGAGTCTCTACTGCCCATTCTATATATCTAGTATTATTCACATGTTTATTTGAATCTATATCTGCATATCTAACTTTAAATATATCTTCGTAATCATATTCTTGTGGAAGCTTAATTTTGGGAATAGAAAAGTCCTCCTTTAAATCTTCTTCTACCCCATATACTTCATATTGTTCCTTTGGTATTCTAATTGCTCTTCTCTTTTCTAAATTAATTAATAAAAATATTGCATTGCCTTCAACAATAACTTCACCTTTTTCATCTATTATTTTATAATTCCTTAAGGCATAAAACTTTTTAAACCCCTTAGACTCTGTTAAAACCTTTATTTTTTCTTCATACTTAGGATACCTTTTAACATTTATATCATAATTATAGAATACCCAGGTCATATTATCTTTCATTAAGTCTTCTATACCTGATCCTAATTCTTCTGATTGTTTACTTCCTATATCTGATAAGATACCTAAAATTTTTGACATTGTGCAATTTAAATTACTATCAACATCGTAATAATATATCTCATATTCTTTTTCATATACTTTTCCCATAATTCCTCCTAAATTCAAATAATAACCCTGTATTTCTACAGAGTTATCTTATTTTAATATTTAATACTATATTGGATATTATAAAACTTTATTATTAACCTTAACTTAAAATAGTATAACCATATAGATTTTAATCTGTATTACTTCCTTAAACGTTTATTTAATATAAGTATATAATTTATATTTTAAACTTATATATTTGATAATTCAATATAAGTTACTTATTTAAGTTTATAGTTTTACTACATTTAGTATTATATCATTTTATATAAGAGACTTACTTTTCCATATCACTTTACTATGTGATAAATATAATTACTATCCAAGGTTATTATTAACATAGCTTTTATCATTGTTATTATAAATCCTAATGTAATTACCTCTAAATATAGTATCTTCTACAATAAATATAATTATATGAATATCTAATATGTTGTAAGTATCTTGAATTTAATTATTTTTAATACTTAAACCTTGTATTTACTTTAATATTAATTTGTAACTAAATAAGTTATAATATTGTATATAAATTACCTAAACTTATTTATATGGTATCTTAAGGGATATTATGTTTGTGGAAGTAGCAATTTTGATATTATCTATATCTAGGTTATTTAAATAAAATGATCGCTTAAATTCCTCTTGAAAACTTGTATATTTATTTTTCAAATTCATGTTAATTATTAAAAAGTTACTTATATACTTTATCTTTATTTCCTTTTTAACTAAACCTCTAAGAAAAATATATACATTGTAGCTTTTTTCCCTTTTTACTAGTTTTACAATAGGAGTTATTTTTTCTTTTGATAATCTATTTTTTAATAAATTATCAATTATGCTTTTATTTAATAATTTATCTTTAACTTCCATATTTAATACCTCCTTAAATATAGTTTGTACATATTTAAGGAGCTTATCCTATGATGATACTGGTATATATAATAATTTATTAATAAATAATGTAATTCTTAGAAATATTACTTTAAAAGGAAGGTGCTAAAATGTTAAAAAAAATAGGTTTTATAGGTTGTGGTAATATGGGAAAAGCAATGCTTAATGGTATTATAAATTCAAATATTATTACTAGTGATAATATTATAGTTTCAACAAAAAGCAATGAATCAAAAGAAAGTATAAGTAAAGAATTTAATGTTAATACAACTTTAGATAATAAGGAAGTTGCTAAAAATTCAGATATTTTATTTTTAGCTGTTAAACCTAATATATACAAAGACGTTATAAATGAAATTAATGATTTTATTATGGATAATACTATAATTGTCTCCATTGCTGCTGGAATTAAAATTAATGACATAGAAGGTTGGTTAAATAAACCTTACAGTATTATTAGAATTATGCCTAATACCCCAGCCTTAGTTAAGGAGGGTATGACAGCTGTTTGCCCTAATAAAAATGTAAAAGATAATGAATTAGATACCATTATTGGTATATTGAAAAGTTTTGGGGAATATGAACTTTTAGAGGAAAACTACTTTGATGCCTTTATTGCTTTATGCGGATCTTCGCCAGCCTATGTATTTGTATTTATAGAAGCAATGGCAGATGCTGCTGTCAAGCTTGGTATCCCAAGAAAAAAGGCTTATAAGATGGCTGAACAAAGTATTCTAGGTTCTGCAAAGTTAGCTTTAGAAACAGGACTACATCCTGGTGAACTTAAGGACATGGTTTGCTCTCCTTCTGGAACAACTATTGAAGCTATTATCGAACTTGAAAATCAAGGCTTTAGAAATGCAGTAATTAAAGCTATGGAAAAGTGTGCAGATAAGTCTAAAAATATGTGAAAAGGTGGTTTTTAAACCACCCCTTTTATATCTAAACTTTATATGCTTATTTTTATTCTCTATATACTAATTCTAAATTAGTAAACTTAGAGTGAGATCCAATCCAAGCCATTTTAATAGTCCCAACTGGACCATTCCTTTGTTTTGCTATAATGCATTCACCAATGTTCTTTTCTTCAGTTTCCTTATTATAATATTCATCTCTATATAAGAACATAACAACGTCAGCATCCTGCTCAATTGACCCAGATTCTCTAAGGTCAGATAACATAGGCCTATGGTCAGCTCTTTGCTCAGGAGCTCTAGATAGCTGTGATAATGCTATTACTGGACACTCCATTTCCTTTGCTAACGCCTTTATAGATCTTGATATTTCTGATACCTCTTGTTGCCTACTTTCGCTTGAACTACCACTCATAAGTTGTAGGTAGTCAATCATTATTAAATCTATTCCATGTTCTATCTTAATTTTTCTGCATTTAGTTCTCATTTCCATTACACTTAGCCCTGCTGTATCATCTATATAGATTTTAGCTTTTGATAGTGGTCCTGTAGCCCTAGCTATTCTTTCCCAATCATCATCATCTAAGTTTCCTGTTCTAAGCTTTAACATATCAACACTGGCTTCTGAGCACAGTAATTTATAGGCTAATTGTTCCTTAGACATTTCTAATGAAAATACAACAACGCTTTTACCCTCAATTAAAGCAGCATTCTCTGCTATATTTAAGGCAAAAGTAGTTTTACCCATAGATGGTCTTGCTGCTATTAGAACCATATCTCCCTTTTGGAAGCCTGAGGTTTTTGCATCTAAATCTCTAATTCCTGAACCAACTCCAGTTATAGAACCTTTATTATTAAAAAGCCTTTCTATTTCTAAAAAGCCTCTTTCAAGTACATTTGATAATACTTCATAATCATTTGAGCCATTCTTTTCAGCTAAATCAAATATCTTTTTTTGGGCAAACTCTAAAACATTTTCAACTTTATCTTGTTTATTATAACTTTCTTCAATTATTGATGTTGAAGATCTTATAAGTTTTCTTAATGTAGATTTATCTTCTACTATCTTTATGTAAGCATCTAAATTAGCAGTAGTTATTACTGATGAAGAAACCTCTGAAACATATGTTACTCCCCCTGACTTTTCCAGTAAATCTGTAGATTTTAAATATTCTAGTAGGGTTATTAAATCAACAGCCATATCCTGAGAGTACATGTCTCTTATTGTTTTAAATATAGCCTTATGGCCATCTCGATAAAAATCTTCTTCATTTAACTTTTCTAAAGCTTTAGATATTGCTGCTTTATCTATTATCATAGATCCTATTACAGATTGTTCTGCTTCTAAGCTTTGAGGCAAACTTCTCATTATTGGTCCTTCCATGAGTACCCTCCTTTATACCTTTTATTATATTAATATTTTCTATTATACTTCTAATTTCATCTTATTTTCTATAAATTAACTTTCCATCTATTTTTATGGACTTATATATTATATCAAAGTTTTACTTATCTACCTATATATAATCCTTTTTTATTTTGACAACCATGCCTAATCTATATTATTAACATAATTATAAATGACTAATTAGTAAATATAATACCATATAACAAAGTTAAATATTAACTTATAAAACAGAAGCCTTGCTATTTACTTTTTTTTACATAGTGGTATAATTATGTTTAATTTAATTAACTAGGAGGTTAATATGAAGAAAGCTTCAATTAAGTCAATTTCTATTTTTGTACTTTTTACATTTATATTAACTATTATTGGAATCCTCATATCATTAGCTCTTGTAAAGGGGAATATATTTGATGAGTTGAATAGTACTTTTTATATCTTAGGTTTAGTATTTTCAGCTGGTGGAATTTTTTCAGCTATCTCAGGAAATCCCGTAGAGGCTTCTATGCAGGGACTAGGACAAAGCAATGCTCAATATTTAGCACAAACTAATCTAAAAGCAAAGGAAAAAGAAGAAAAGTTAGGCCATGGATTAAATATTAACTTTGCAAGATCTTCTTGGGCTTTTGTAGCTTCAGGTATTTTAATGATAATAATCAGTAAAGTATTCTTATAAGCCTACATCTTAAAGTAATATTTATATTAACAAAAATAAATAAGTGATAGGAAACTATAATTATATAGTTTCTATCACTTATTTTTATTTTTATTTTTTATTTTTCAAAAACAATATCCATTAATTCCTCTATATTACTTACTGCTTTAACTTCTATATCAGTTAAGTTTAATGGAATTTCTTTTTCATTGTCTTTAGGAATTAAAACAAGCTTAATTCCCTTTCTCCTAGCTCCATATATTTTTTCAAATATCCCACCAACTGGTTTAATTTGACCCTTTAATGAAATCTCACCAGTTATAGCTATATCTTGTCTAATATTCTTATCTAATAATGCACTTATTATAGTTATTGTTATAGCTGCACCAGCAGAAGGTCCATCTATTCTTCCTCCACCAACTACATTAACGTGAATATCATAATCTTTAATATCCTTATCAGTTATTCTTCTAATAACTGAAGCTGCATTAAATACTGAATCTTTTGCCATAGATCCTGCTGTATCGTTAAACTTAACAGTTCCCATTCCTGGCTTTTTGGATTCAAAGGCTACTGCTTCTATTTCTAATGTAGAACCTAAAAATCCACTTACACCCAATCCATAAGTATGACCTATTAAGCTCTTATCTGTGTTTTGAAGGGCCTCTATAGGTGCGTATCTTCCAATAGAGATAACTTCCTCAACATCTCTAATACTTATCTTATTGCATTTTTCTTTATTATTATATAATGCAAATCCATAAGAATCAGCTAAAATATTTACAGCTTTCCTACCTTCTATTGTATATCTACTTATAAGTTTAGGAATCCCATCTTCTAATTCTACTTCTAGACTCTTTCCTGCATTTATAATAATCCCTTCAATATCTACTGCTGATAATGGTTCAAAATATACTTCTGTACATCTTGATCTTAACGCTCCATTTATTTTACCTGGTTCCTTAGTTGTAGCTCCTATTAAAACAAAGTCTGCTGGAGCTCCATTATCAAATAAGTACTTTATATATTTAGGAGTGTTTTCATCATCAGGATCATAGTAAGATGATGAATATTCAACTCTCTTATCTTCTAAAACCTTTAGAAGTTTATTTTGAAGAATTTCATCTAATTCTCCTATTTCATCAATGAATAACACTCCACCATGAGCTTCTGTAACTAAACCGGTTTTAGGCTCTGGCACCCCAATTTCAGCTAAATCCTTTTTACTACCTTGATATATAGGGTCATGAACTGATCCTAATAGTGGATTAGTTATTTCTCTAGGATCCCATCTTATTGTTGTTCCATCTACTTCAATAAACTTAGATTCCTGATCAAACGGTGTAAACTGTAACTTTTTAGCTTCTTCTAATGCTAACCTTGCTGCCGTTGTTTTTCCAACTCCTGGTGGCCCATATAAAATTATATGTTGTGGATATGGAGATGATAACTTTGATATAAGAGACTTTATTGCTCTTTCTTGCCCAACTATTTCATCAAAACTTTGAGGTCTTAATAAACTCATTATATTTTTATTTATCTTCTTTGAATCCAACTTTTCAAGTCTTTCTAACTTTTTGTTAGTTTTATCATTTTCAGATCCCTTTTTCTTTTTTATTATAGACATTTTTATTTCGTCCATATATTTATCTTGTTTCTCTTGTAGAGATTTCTCCACTTGAGTTTCTATTTTATTTTCAACATACTTTCTAGCTATATTTTCAGAGATATAATAGATCGTATCTTCTAAAATCCCATTAACTTCTGTTTCTGAAGGAACTGCTTTTGCTCCCTTACCCTCTGAAGCAATTACATTTAAAGCATATAATCTTTCATAGGCATTTGTTGATGTTAAGTGCTTTTGAACTTTAAACCTTATAGACCTTGCTCTTATTACACCTTCATCTAATACATTTTTTAGTATTTGATTCACAACATTTATTTTTGCATCTAAATCTAAATCGCTTCTTAATATGTTTTCTAAATTCTTTTCGTCATAGGTCTTCAAGCTTAATCCTCCTTAAGATTGAGGTTCAATTATAACCCTCATTTTAGTTGCAACTTCAGGATATAATTTTATTTCAATATCATAAGTCCCTGCAACCTTTATTGTATCCATAACTATTTTCTTTTTATCAACCTTTAAGTTAAATTCCTTATTTATAACTTCAGCTACATCTTTATTAGTTATAGCTCCAAATAACCTGCCATTATCTCCACTCTTAGCCTTTATTTTAATTTCTTTTCCTTTTAAATCATTAGCTAAATCTTGAGCTTCTTGTATTTCAGCAGTCTTTTTCTTTCTTTCATTTTCTCTTTTAACGTTTAATATATGCATGTTACTGTCATTTGCTTCTTCAGCTAATTTCCTTGGAAATAAAAAGTTTCTTGCATATCCATCTGATATTTCTGCTACTTCACCTTTTTTACCTAACTTCTTAACATCTTGTAATAATATTACCTTCATGTTATTCACCCGCCCTTAAATGTTTTTTTATTGATTCCTTTAGTATCTTTTTAGCATTTTCTATAGAAATATTATTTAATTGTACCCCAGCCATATTCATATGACCACCGCCACCCATTGCTTCTAGTATAACCTGAACATTAACATCTCCATTAGATCTACCACTTATTATTATATCAGAGTTTATCTCTGCTAATACAAAACAAACATTAATTCCTGAAAGACTTAAAAGTTCATCTGCTGCTCTTGCTGCCATAAAGCTCTTTTTCATCCTATCAGGTGCCACCGCTATAGCTAAACCATCTTCTACATCTGCCGATCTTATTGTATCCGCTATTAATAAGTAATCATCTAAATCGTCCATGAACATCTTCTTAACTTCTATTGTATCTGCGCCGAGTCCTCTTAAAAATGATGCAGCATCAAAGGTTCTAACTCCTGCTTTAAATGAAAAGCCTTTAGTATCCATAAATATACCAGCTAGAAGGCCTTCTGCCTCTATTGTTTTTAGATTAGGTTTTTGTACCATATACTGAATTAGTTCTGTTGCCATTTCAGAAGTTGATGATGCATAAACCTCTATATAATTTAATAATGCGCCCTCTACTATATCAGGACTTCTTCTGTGATGATCTATGATTATTTTTCTTTGAGCTCTTTCTACTAAATCTAAATCTAGAATATACCCTTTATTGTGTACATCTACTATAATTAGTAGAGTCTTCTCATTTAATTGATTATAGGCTTCATCTTTAGATATAAATAAATTTTCATAGGTTTTATCCTTTTTTAATTTATTTAAATAATAATCTATTGCAACTGTCTCTTCTCCAAGTATTATTTGACACGGTTTTCCTAGTTGTTTAACTACAGATGAAATACCTACAGATGAACCAAAGCAATCCATATCTGGATTCTTATGTCCCATTATTAATACATTACTACTTTCATATATTAATTCTTTCAATGCATGAGATATAACTCTTGCTCTTACTCTTGTTCTTTTCTCAATTTCCCTGCTATTTCCACCGAAGAACTTAATCTTGTCGTTATTTTTAACAACAACTTGATCCCCACCTCTACCTAATGCAAGTTCCCTAGCTGTTACTGCAAAGGAATTGTTTTCTAATGGGCAGGTTCCACCTATACCTATTCCAATACTTAATGTAACCTCAAACTTATTACCTCTATCTATTTCTGACACTTCATCTAAAATGCTAAATTTATTATTAATTTCTTCATCTATGTATTTATCTTGTACAGATAGAACATATTTATTAGAATCATATTTTGTTATCATAGCCTTTATTCTTTGAGCATATTGATTAATAGCCTTATCTATGTCAGCAACTAGCATAGGTCTATCACTTTCTAAGGTTGTTTCTAAAACCTCTGATAAATTATCTACTTCAATAAGAACTATACTTTCCTTTGTATTTTCAATATTTTTAAGATCACTTATATCATTAAAGTAAACAACATAAATATCTTCCATAACATTATTTCCTTCTATTTTACTTGCATATACTTTGTATAAAGAATCAACTATCTTTATTTTCTGATGTAAATCTTTATCACAACTTAATAATCTTGATAGATTAAGACCTCTTGCTATACTAACCACATTTAGTCCAATCGATGAATCATCTTGTGTAAACTTTTCAAATTCTTTATTACACCAAAATATCTCGCCCGATTCCTTAACCAAAGCAACTGGATACACTAGGTTCATTAAGTTATTATCTATATCCTGATTAATTATATATATAAGGTCATTAACATTAACTTCCTTATGTTTAATCTTATCAATATTTAGATTGTTTACTAATGTAAAAATAATAAATATTACTAGTAAAATAGAACCTAAAAAAGTACTATCTATATAATAAAATCCTATGCAAGTTCCTATAAAAAGAAAGTTTGTAACAATAGGGTTTGTATTTCTTATAATTTTAACACTTTTTTTAAATATTTCATTAAGTTTCATAAGATTAATGGTGCTCCTTTAAATGTAGTTGAAGTTTACTTAAACTCCTACCATCTTTTTCATATTCATGACCTTCTGCAATACCTGCTTGTAATTTCTTTTTCATATCATTATCTACATCCTCACAGGAATAGCCTAACTTCTGAGCTAAAACATAAAGTATAAGCACTGCACCTGAAATACAATTTAGGATTGCATCTTGTGCAACATTGCTTCCTTTAGTTAATAAATGATAGAATTCCCCTATTATACAAATTAAATTCGCCTTAAGTTTTTCAATCATTTTTATATTAGCCATTATATTTAAATCATCTCTCTTCACCATTCTCACCCCTATACATATACCTTGTATACAGTTTAATTAAAATTTATACTTATTGCAACAAATTATAAGTTATATTACAGATTTTGTAAATGGTTTTATTATAATAAAAAACCCCTGATAAAAATCAGGGGCTAATTATTACTATTCTGTTGTGAATGGTAATAATGCTATATTTCTTGATCTCTTTATAGCAGATGTTACTTCTCTTTGATGCTTAGCGCATGTTCCAGAAATTCTTCTTGGTAATATCTTACCTCTTTCTGTAACGAACTTTCTTAGTTTATTAATATCTTTGTAATCTATTGATTCAGACTTTTCAACGCAGAAAGCACACACTTTTTTCTTAGCTCTTCTCATTTTTCCAGATCTTTTCATATCTCTCATGCTAGATTCCCTCCTTTTCATTAGACTTTTAGAAAGGCATATCTCCGTCATCGACAGGAGTCATGTCCTCTTCGAAATTCATACCTCCAAAGTTGTTTCCACCATTGGATGAATTTGAATAATCAGAACCATTAGAAGCACCATATCCATTTTTAGATGAACCTTGATCTCTTCCATTGCTACCACCGTTGTTAGAACTAATGAATTCAAATGATTCTACAACAACATCGGTTGTATATCTCTTAGTTCCATCTTTAGCATCATAACTTCCAGTTCTGATGTTCCCAGTGACAGCTAGTTGTCTTCCCTTAGTAAGATATTGTGCAATTGTTTCTCCTGTTTTACCAAATGCAATACAATTGATAAAATCAGTTTCTTCCTTTTTGAATGCTCTAGTTATCGCTAGAGTAAATCTTGTTACCGCGGTACCACTACCTGCAGCAAAGTTCAACTCGGGATCCTTAGTTAGCCTTCCAATAAGTATTACTTTATTCATAACAATATCACCTCTTACACTTCTTGTTTAACTATGATGTGTCTTATAACACCATCAGTAATTCTGAATACTCTGTCTAATTCTTTAGGTAGTTCTGGATCAGCATTAAAGTTGATTAATGTATAGAAACCGTCGTTAACTTTTGCGATTTCGTAAGCAAGCTTTCTTCTACCCCAAATATCAACGTTTTCTATAGTTCCGCCACCATTTTCTATTACACCCTTAAACTTTTCGATGTTCGCTTTAACAGCCTCTTCATCTAATGATGGGTGTTGTATGAATATAGTTTCGTACTTTCTCATCATTTTCACCTCCTCCCCTCGGTCCTTGGCTATGCTATAACACAGCAGGGATTACAATTAAATATTTTAACATTTTAATTTTCGTTTTGCAAGTTTTAATTTATGTAAATTAAGTATTATTTTGTTTAACTAACTTTTTTGCATCCTTTTGAAATTTTCCTCTTTGTAGCATAATGATTCTTTCACATAAACAACACTTAATTTTAATATCTGCACCTAATCTTATTATTTCAAATTCCTTACTTCCACAAGGGTGTTGCTTTTTCATTTGCACTATATCACCTAATTCAAAATTATCTACCATATTACCCTCCCTACAATTTATTACTTATTTAATTAATCTCTTATTATTTGAGTTTTAGGATAAGGAATCTTTATACCATTTTCATCTAAAGCTATTTTAATTTCTTTTCTCAATTCCCTTTCTAATTTCCATTGTAATAATGGTTTCGTTTTTCCTACTACCCTTATTGTCACACCAGAGTGATTAATAGCTATAGCACCAATGGCCTCTACCTTCTCTTTAATAATATCCTTATTTTTCTCCTCAAACTTTGAAGCTACTCCCTGGATTATCCTTATGGTGTTATCTATATCTTCCTCATAAGCTATCTGGACATCTACAATAAACATTATATTTTCCTTTGAATGATTAGTTACTTCAATTATACTTCCATTAGGTATTACATGAATTAATCCACTGAAATCCTTAAGAACCGTTGACCTTATTCCTATATTCTCTACTGTGCCACTATATGTTCCAACAGTAATGTAATCTCCAACAGAAAATTGACCTTCAAATAGAATGAAGAAACCATTTATTAAATCCCTCACTAAACTTTGAGCACCTATCCCTACTACAAATCCTATTCCACTTAAGATTCCTGGTGAAACATTAAATACCTTACTTATAATTAATGCAGCTGATGAAAAATATACTGCATATTTTAGTGTGCTTTTTAATATTGCTCCTACTGTTAATGCCTTTTTACCATCCATAGAAAAGGTACGTTTACTTTTAACTTGTTTTTCAACAAATCTATTTATTAACTTATTACCTATTTTTATAATAAGATACATTAATAATGTTATTATAATTATTACTAAACCCTTATTTATTATAATTTCTAGTAAATCTAAAATCTTAGTAAAAATCCCCTCCCAATCTATATGCAAAAAATATCTACCATTATCATTTTTAACTATTTTCCATACTGTTGAATAAACCTGTAAAATATTCATAAATTACGCCTCTATTATATTATTTTCAAATATTCCTTATCTAATTTTTCATATATATTTTTGTATTCAATAATACCACTTTTTATAATACTATCTATATCCTCTCTAATTTCACTTCTTATACATATTCCACAACTTTGTGTTATAGCTGTTGGAGTAGGCATTATCTTGAATTTGAAGTTTTCATTTTTTAATACTTTTTCTCCCGTCATTGCATTTAATGTGTTTTTGAAAACTATTATATAATAAATCATACTACCTCCTTATAATAATTATATTTAAAACAGCTCTACTTATATAACCTTCATTATATTATAAAATATTAGTTTTTAAAATACTAAAGGTTTTATTTCAATTAAATAATAAATTCAAAAAATAATCTTAAAACCTTATTAAAATTATATTATCATGAAATATTTTACTACAATTTATAACATATTATATAAAAATAATTGGTTTTTATATAATTTTCTGTTTCTTTGTAAATAATATTAAAATATTCTATAATTTATATATAATAATTTGAAATTAGGAGTTAAATATGAGTGTTTATTTAGACAATGCAAGTACAACCTTTCCTAAGCCTAAGAAGGTTGTAGATTCAATATATGATTTTCTTACAAATATAGGCGGTAATCCCGGGAGGTCTAATCATGAAAATTCCATTACCACTAATAGAATTTTACTAGATGCTAGAGAAACAATTTCCAACTTTTTTGGTCTTTCTTCTGTTGAAAATGTTATTTTTACAAATAATATTACTACATCCTTAAATGTTTTAATAAATGGAGCTTTAACTAATGGAGATCACGTTATAACTTCCTCTATGGAACATAATTCAGTTCTTAGACCATTAGAAAGCTTAAAAAACAACTCAATTATTGAGTTAGATATTGTTATGGCTAATAAATTTGGTTTTATTAACCCTTTAGATATACAAAAACTAATCAAGGTTAATACCAAGATGGTTGTAATAAGTCATGCATCAAATGTATTTGGATCAATCCAAAACATAAAAGAAATAGGTCGTATATGCAAAGAACATAAGTTATTTTTTATTTTAGATTCTGCTCAAAGTGCTGGTGTCTTGGATATAAACTTTAATGACCTAAGCCTTAATGCTCTAGCATTTACAGGTCATAAAAGCTTATTTGGACCCCAAGGCACTGGTGGCTTTATAATTGATGATGAGTTTAATAAAGCCTGTAGTCCCTTAATCCTAGGAGGAACTGGGAGTTTATCTTATTCCCTAATACAACCAGATTTTCTTCCTGATAAGTTTGAATCTGGCACATTAAATATGCCTGGTATTGTTGGTCTTCAGGAAGGTTTTAGGTTCATAGAGAAAGAAGGATTAAAAACCATAAGACAAAAAAATAAATTTTTAAGAGATAAGTTAGTTTATGATATGAGAAACATAAGTGATTTACTGCTTTATGATGATTTTGATAATTTAGATAATTATACCTCTTGTATTTCAATCAATATGGAAGGATTAGACCCCTCCGAATTATCTTTTATATTAGATAGTGATTATAATATAAAAAATCGTTCTGGTCTTCACTGCGCTCCTTTAGCGCATGAAACTTTAGGAACCTTTCCTTCCGGAACTGTTAGATTAAGTCTTAGTTATTTTAATACTAAGGAGGAAATAGACTATACCTTAGTAGCTTTAAACAAAATTTCAAAATTAAAATAATCCTGAATATAACATGCCCTTATTGTTAATAATTTCAATAAGGGAGGTTTTATTATGGATAATAACTTTTCAATTAATTCCTTAACACCTAATTCTTATTTAGATGTTAAAAATTATTTATATGCTAATTTAAAAGATATAGTAATAGAAAATAGACCAATGATATTTTTATGTATTGGTACCGATAGATGTACCGGTGATTGTCTTGGCCCCTTAGTTGGTTATTACCTAAAGGCCTGTATTCCTAAAGGAAATTTTTATGTTTATGGAACTCTAGAGAGCCCTGTGCATTCAAAAAACATTGAGACTGTAATAGATAAAATATATTCTAATTTTAATGATCCATATATTATTGCTATAGATGCTTCTTTAGGAATGGGTACCAATGTAGGCAAGGTCTTTATTGAAAAAAAGCCACTGAAACCTGGGCTAGCTTTAAACAAAACCTTGCCTGCTATAGGTGATATAAGTATTACTGGAATGGTTAATATAGGTGGAAGCTTTGAATTCTTAGTATTACAAAATACTAGACTATATGTAGTTATGAACTTAGTTGAAACAATATATAGAGGAATTTTTCATTTTATATTAAAAATTTCAAAAGATACAATTAAGTCAGATACCTCCATTCATATAAATTAAATTCAAAAGAGAAAGTTTTAAAATTAAAACTTTCTCTTTTATATTTTTAATATTATCTTATTGCTTAATTAATATCTTCATACTAATACTAAGCTTTATTTATAGCTTCATTTAAAACATATACTTCTTCCTCTGAAAGTTCATATCTTGATATCCCTTTATCTATAGGCTTTGCATACGTAGTGCTATCTTGCCTTGAATATATTCCTGTAAGTACTATTCCATCATTATAAGAATCTAAAATTGCTATTGAAAAGCTTAAATCGCTACCAATATCCTCAAAAGCCTTATACCTCATAATTGCTATTTTATTAACGCATCCCTTCATTTCTTCTTTTACTTCTTCATATTTATTTAAAGCCTCTTTTGATGCTTCCATAGACTTATCTATTTCCTCTAACTTAGAGTTAATAAGCTCTTCTAAATTCTTACTGTTAGTTCCCCTCATCATTCTCTTATACTTTTTTTCTAACTTATTTACCGATTTATATAGGGCTATAACTATGATAAACAATAACAAAGTTATTATAAGTAGTGTTATTACTATAAACGAAGAATATTCATTTATAAAACTTAATGTGTCATTTAAATAATTCAAATTTCCTCCCCCTTAAGATAAGTCCTTATTTTTTTTTTGCAAACTAAGTATAATTGTTTTATTATTATCAATTAAGACCCCATTGCTTTATTCATTAATATTTATGTAGCTAGAAACAAAATGTTTCACGTGAAACATTTTGTTTATTTTATATGTTTCACGTGAAACATTTATAGGTTTATAGATTTATAGATTTATAATTTCAAGAATCCTTTGCAAATCCTCATTAGAATAGTATTCTATTTCTATTTTCCCTTTATTATTTTTATTACTTATATTTACCTTAGTTCCAAGATAATCTTGTAACCTTTCTGTTATATCTTTATAGTAAGGATTTATTTCTCTAGTTTTTTCTTTTTTTTGTAAATTTATATTTTTTACAAGGTTTTCTAACTCTCTTACAGAAAGATTTTCATCAATAACCTTCTGAGCTATTTCACATTGTAACCTTTCATCTTCTATAGCTAATAAAACCCTTCCGTGGCCTTCTGAAATCACCTCTTCAATTAAATATTGCTTAACAGCTTCACAAAGGTTGATTAATCTTATAGTATTACTTATAGCCGTTCTTGATTTCCCAATCCTTTGACTTAATTCTTCTTGAGTTAAGTTAAAGTCTGTTATTAACTTCTTATAAGCAATTGCTTCTTCAATAGGATTTAAATCTTGCCTTTGAATATTTTCAATTAAAGATATTTCTAAAACATTTTTTTTAGCTAAGTCCATTATAACCGCTGGCACTTCTTTTAATCCTAAAAGTTTAGCTGCTCTCCATCTTCTTTCCCCAGCAATTATAATATATTCTTTTCCACTTTTATTAAGTATTATAGGTTGTATTATTCCATGTTCCTTTATTGATTGAGATAGTTCTGCAATCTTTTCACCATCGAACATTTTTCTTGGTTGATCTTCATTGCTTTTTATCAAGTTTATAGATATCATCAATTGACTTTGCTTTTCTTCTCTCATTAACTCTTCTGGAATTAAGGCACCAAGACCCTTTCCCAATGCGGACTTTTTATTCATTTTATTCACCTACTTGTTGCTTACTTAAAAATTCTTTAGTTAAAGCTTTATAAGCTTGCGCACCCTTACACTTTTCATCATATAACATAATTGGTAAACCGAAGCTAGGGGCTTCTGCTAATCTTATATTTCTAGAAATTGTTGAATCATATACCTTTTCTCCAAAGAATCCTTTAACCTCGTTATATACTTCATTACTTAAATTAGTTCTGTAATCATACATAGTCATTATAACGCCTTCTATCTTAAGGTTTTCATTTAATGATTTTTTAACTAATTGTATAGTATTCATTAATTGACCTACCCCCTCTAGAGCATAAAATTCACATTGTATAGGTATCAACACTGATTCAACTGAAGTTAATGCGTTTATAGTTAGCATTCCCAACGATGGTGGACAATCTATGAATATAAAATCATATTCATTTTCTATTTCATTAATTTTATTTAATAGAATATGTTCTCGATCTTCCTTTTCTATTATTTCAACTTCTGCACCCGCAAGTTCCATTGTAGATGGTGCTATAAATAAGTTTTGTACTAATTCACTTTTTATTATTACCTCTCTCAAAGATGCCTCAGATGTTATAACATCATACATTGATAATTCTAAATTTCTTTTATCTAATCCAAGTCCACTTGTGGTGTTTCCTTGAGGATCTATGTCTATTGTAAGAACCTTAAACCCTTCCATTGCTAAATAAGCACACAAGTTTATATTAGTTGTTGTCTTACCTACTCCACCCTTTTGATTGAATATACAGATTTTCTTCATATAAGCGCTCTATTTTAGAGCTCCACCCCCTCTCATATCTTTATTATATATAGTTTCTATAGATATTAAAAGGTTAACATAATAAAAATAATATTATTTATTATTTTTAACAAAAAAAGTGGGAATAAAAAAGGATATATACTATTTTTTTATAGAATATATCCTGCATTTTTATTTTTTAGGAATCGATACTGTTATTTGAATAAATTCTTCTTCATCTTTAAACTTATATTCAGCTGGTATATTAAACTTATCAAAAACTTGTTTTATTGTATTTACATACATTTTAGCTGGAAAAACACTTTTAACTTTTTTGTTTTTTTTATTTTTAAGTTCTTCTCCTGCAAGTTTTAATAATTCATTGTTAACAGCTTCTTCTGTAGCCTTAACATTTAAGGAGTTTTTGATTACCTTCTCAACTACCTTTAGCTGTAGTTCTTCATTTGGAAGTGACAATAATGCCCTTGCATGTCTTTCCGTTAACTTATTATTTACGCAAAGACTTCGTACGTTTTCACTTAATTTTAAAAGTCTCAGTTTATTAGCTATTGTTGATTGCTTTTTTCCCATTCTTTTTGCAAGTTCATCTTGTGTAAACTTATGATCATTTATTAAATTATAATAGGCTTCGGCTTCTTCTATAAAGTTTAAATCTTCTCTTTGTAAATTTTCAAGTAAAGCTATTTCTGCCGACTGAGTATCAGTAATTTCTATTATGTTACATGGAACAGTTTCAAAGTTTGCCATTCTTGCAGCTCGCCATCGTCTTTCTCCAGCTACTAGCTCGAACTTTTCTCCTCTCTTTCTAACTGTAATAGGTTGTATAATTCCATGTTCTATTATAGATTGAGATAATTCTTGCAATGCCTCTTCATTAAAAAATCTTCTTGGTTGATAAGTATTTGGAAATATCTTATCTGTGCTAATGTTGTTAACTTCTCTATTCATATATGCTCAACCATCCCTTAATTATTACGATTCACCATTTTATTCATTAAAGTAAAAATTCTATTTTCTTCACTAAATTCCTTCTTTTTATCCCTTTATATTGTAAGACAAATTCCTTTATTAAGTACTATTAAACTACAATCCTTGTTATTTATTATAGTATTATATCTTTAATCGACCTTTTATATGGAGTTTTCTTGTAGAATATACTTTTATTTAATAGGATTTTTGTTTACTGTTCCTGCTTTTCTAGGATAAATTTTAGGGCACTTTCTCACTTTCCTAATCTCAACTATATTATGGTTTAAATCTGATTCTTCAATATCATACTCTATTTTATTCTTAAGTTCCCCACCTAAAACTTCTATGGCCTTTTGTCCATCCTTGAGTTCTTCCTCTATGGCAGGCCCTTTTAAAGCTACAAAATAGCCATTAATCTTTACATAAGGAATACAAAACTCTGATAATACAGACATATTTGCCACAGCTCTTGAAGTTGCTACATCAAAGGCTTCCCTGAGTTCTTTATTGTTTGCCCCATCTTCTGCCCGTGAATGTATAGTTACAATATTCTTTAATCCAAGTTCTCTTACAACTAAATTCAAAAAGTTTATTCTTTTGTTTAGTGAATCTAATAATGTAACTTTAACATTTGGATTCATGATAGCTATTGGAATACCAGGAAAACCAGCCCCCGTTCCTACATCTATTATTGTTTTAGCACTTTTTATAGCTTCTGATTTAAAAGCTTTAATACAATCTATAAAGTGCTTTTTTACAACTTCTTTGTCTTCTGTTATTGCCGTTAGATTTACTTTCTCATTCCACTCCTGTAATAATCTCATATACTTCATGAATTGATTATATTGAACTTCTGTTAATTCTAACCCTACTTCTAGGGATGCTTCTTTCATTAATTGAAAAAATTCCATTATTTCCTCCAAATAAAATTATTTTTTATATTGATGCTCTAAATATATTAATAATACAGATATATCTGCAGGTGAAACTCCTGATATCCTTGAAGCTTGCCCTAAACTTAAAGGTCTAATACTTGAAAGCTTTTGCATAGACTCTGTACTAAGGCTATTAATAGAATTATAATCTATATCTTCTGGCATTAGTTTCTTTTCAAACTTTTTAAAATGTGCTACTTGCTCTAACTGACTTTGTATATAACCATCATATTTTGTAATTATATTTATTTGTTCTCCAATACCTTCATCATACTTAGGTCTATCTTTGTCTAAACCTGATAAAGTGAAGTAATCAACCTCTGGCCTCTTTATTAATTCATAAAAGCTCATTGGCTTTTTAAGTTCTGTAGATCCTAAAGATATTAATATATCATTAACTTCCTTTTTATTAGTTATATGAAGTTCTTTTAATCTTTTAACTTCACTTTCTACAGCATTTTTTCTATTTATAAACTTATTATATCTTTCTTCTGTAACAAGTCCTACCTTATGACCTATCTCTGTCAATCTAAAGTCCGCATTATCTTGCCTTAGAAGTAACCTATATTCAGCCCTTGAGGTCATCATTCTATACGGCTCATTAGTACCTTTTGTAACTAAGTCATCAATAAGAACCCCTGCATATCCATCAGAACGAGTTAAAACCATTTGTTCCTCGCCTTTAATCTTAAGAGCTGCATTTATTCCAGCAACTATTCCCTGCGCCCCAGCCTCTTCATAGCCAGAACTACCATTTAATTGTCCAGCCCCATATAATCCTTCAAATTGCTTAAATTCTAGTGTTGGTTTAAGTTGTGTTGGATCTATTGAATCGTATTCTATTGCATAAGCAGTTCTCATTATTTCTGCATTCTCAAGCCCTGGAACACTTCTAAGCATCTTTAACTGCACATCCTCTGGAAGAGATGATGACATCCCTCCAACATACATTTCCTCTGTATCTTCACCTTCTGGCTCAATAAATAGTTGATGCCTTTCCCTATCTGGGAACCTCATTACCTTATCTTCAATTGATGGGCAATATCTTGGTCCGACGCCTTCTATTAATCCATTGTACATAGGTGATCTATCTATGTTTTCTCTTATTATATCGTGGGTCTCATTACTTGTATATGTTAACCAGCAAGAAACTTGCTCCCTAGATACATCCCCACTCATAAATGAAAATGGCACTATCTTCTCATCTCCAGGTTGCTCTATCATTTTTGAAACATCTATTGATCTCTTATTTATTCTTGCAGGAGTACCTGTTTTAAATCTTCTTAACTCTACACCTAATTCTATTAATGACTTTGATAATTCATTAGCTGGTTGTAATCCATTAGGTCCACTACTATATTTTACATCACCTATTATTATACTTGATCTTAAATATGTTCCTGTTGTTAAAATAACTGCCTTGCAATTAAAATATCCACCATTTTTAGTTACCACACCATTTACTTTTCCATCTTCAGCAATAAGCTCTGTGACTTCTAATTGTCTAAGTTCTAAATTTTCTTGATTTTCTAAAACTCTTTTCATTCTAGCTTGATATTTCTTTTTATCTGCTTGCGCCCTTAAAGAATGAACCGCTGGCCCCTTTGACATATTAAGCATTCTAGACTGGATATAGGTATTATCTATATTAATGCCCATCTCTCCACCTAATGCATCAATTTCTCTAACTAAATGCCCCTTAGCTGTTCCACCAATATTAGGGTTACACGGCATCATAGCTATTGAATCAAGGTTTGTTGTAAACATTACTGTTTTTAATCCCATCCTAGCTGTAGCTAAAGCAGCCTCACATCCTGCATGACCTGCTCCAACAACTGCTACATCATATTCTCCTGCATTATATTTCATATCCTTCTCCTACTTTCCACAACAAAATTCCTTAAATATTTTGTCAATTAAATCCTCTTCTATTTCCTTACCTGTAATTTCTCCTAAAGCCTTAAGTCCTGCAGTCACATAAATTGAAACTAAATCTAAATATTCATTTCTTTTTACACTATTTAGTGCTAAATTAGAGTTTTCTCCAGCTCTTATTAAAGCTTGCTTGTGTCTAGAATTCGAAATTATTAAGCTTTCACTATCTATTTGACCATTAAAGAACATTGTTTTTATTTCTTCCTTTAGTTTATTTATTCCTAAATCTTCTTTTGCTGATATTTTAATTATATTTTTGAAACCTTCTAATATACTTACATCCATTTTGTTATCTAAGTCTATTTTATTTAATAAAATAATAGTTTTTTTGTTTTTTATTACTTCTATTATTTCTTTATCCTCATTATCTAATTCCCTTGATGTATCTAAAACTAATAGTATCAAATCAGCTTCTATAATTTTTTCTCTAGACTTTTCAACACCTATTTTTTCAACTATATCTTCTGTTTCTCTTATTCCTGCTGTATCTATTATTTTAACAGGAATCCCGTCTAGGTTTATATATTCCTCTATAACATCTCTAGTAGTTCCAGCAACTTCTGTTACTATAGCTCTTTTTTCCTTTAATAATACATTTAATAAAGATGATTTTCCTACATTGGGTTTTCCTACAATAGCAAGACTCAAACCATCTCTTATTATTCTTCCTTCATCTGCACTCTTTAATAGTTTATTAATATCCTGACAGGCAGATTCTAACCCGTCCCTAACCCTTATTGGAATACTAGGATCAACCTCTTCTTCATCCTCAGTAAAGTCCACTGCATATTCTATTAGCGCAAGTACATTTAATAAATAGTCACTTAACTTATTTATTTTCTCTGATAAATATCCATTACTCTGCATTAAAGCAGATTTCATAGCAAGATCAGTTTTAGCTGTTATTAAATCCATCACAGCCTCTGCCTGTGACAAGTCTATTCTACCATTTAAGAATGCCCTCTTCGTAAATTCTCCTGGCTCTGCAATCCTGCTACCAGCCTTAATAACCATCTCTAAAACTTTATTAGTAGATGTTACACCACCATGACAATTAATTTCAACAGTATCTTCTGCTGTAAAACTTCTAGGTCCTTTCATGTAACTAATAATAACTTCATCTACTAAATCATTATTATCTATATCTATGATATGTCCATATCTCATAGTGTAAGTTTTCATATCTTTTATTTCTTTTCCACTCTTGGCCCTAAATATCTTAGAAACAATATCTAAAGATTTATCTCCTGAAACTCTTATTATAGCTATTCCACCCTCACCAATGGCTGTAGATATAGCACATATAGTATCAAATTCCTTCATTTTCTATCCTCCTTACTTCATTCCTTTTAATTTATTTAATAATATTAGCTCAAATTATACATTATTATTCTATCCCCTTTTAACTAATATTCATTTTACAAAACTATTTAAATTTAGTCAAAAAAATAAAGGTAAGAAGTCTATTAAAATTCTTACCTTTTTAGATATTTTTTACTATTTCTTTATATCTACAACTATTCTTCTATGAGGTTCATCACCATCACTATAAGTATAAACAAACTCATTGCTTTGAAGCGCTGAATGTATTATTCTTCTCTCATAAGGGTTCATAGGTTCTAATCTATAAGGTCTACCATTTTTTCTAACCTTATAAGCAGTCTTTTCTGCTACCCTTACTAAAGTTTCTTCCCTTTTTTTTCTGTAGTTTTCAGTATCTAACACAACCTTTTTATAAGCTATACTATGATCCTTATTTACTACTAACGAACATAAGTATTGTAGTGAATCTAAAGTTTCACCTCTATATCCAATTATAATACCCATTTTAGGTCCTGTAAGATCAATATAAAGTATCTCATTTTCTTCTTTAATTTGAATATCTGCTTTAATATCCATATTATCAAGAATACTTCTTAAGAAAACTCTTACTTGTTCTTTGTAATCTCTCTTTACTTTAACAAGTATCTTTGCAGGTTTATGTCCTATAATATAAAAAAATCCTTTTGATCCTTCATCTAATACATCGTATTCAACCTTATCTTCTGTTAATTGAAGTTCTTTTAAAGCATTTTCTAAAGCGTCTTTTACGCTTTTCCCTGTAATTTCTAATGTTTCCATACCCTATTCACCACCTAATAAATACTAAAATAATCTATAATTAATTTTGCTTTTTACCTTTTGGTGCTGTCTTCTTCCCCTTATTATCTACATTATAAACATACTTGTTTTCTTTCTTCTCTAATTCTTGCTTTTTCTTAAAAGGTATATAATTTATAAAGTATGTTTGAATTAATTGTATAGCCCCACCTATTACCCAATAAACAACTAATAAGGATTTAAAGTTTATTGCCATAAATCCCATCATACCACCCATCATAAGATTCATACTTCCCATGTTAGGCCCATCAGGGTTAACTTTTGTTGATTTTGAAAGTAATAAGCTTGGCACATAAGTACTTAAGAATGCTAAAACTGGTAGTATATATCTTGGATCTTTCTCAAATACATTTGGTATCCATAAGAATGATGGATTAGTAACTAATTCTGGTCCTACTTTATTAAATACACCATATAAAGCAAATAGTATTGGTAATGGTAGCAATGAAGGTAAACATCCACCAAACATACTAACATTATTTTCTTTCATAACTCTATTTGATTCTTCTTGCATCTTTTGTGGATTATTTGCATGCTTTTTCTTTATTTCATTTAATTCTGGTTGTATGTCTTGCATTTTTGCATTTGACTTATTTGCTTTAATGTTTAAAGGTAAAATTAATAATTTTATTATAACTGTAAAAACAGTAATAGTAAGAACGTACGATGCTCCACTAGGTTCCATATTAAATACAGATATAAGGTTTTCGTGTAAGCCTTCAAAAAGCTTAGTTAAAAACTGTGTTAAACCACCCATAGTAACCTCCTCTATTTAACTGGGTCATATCCGCCTTTTCTAAAGGGGTGACACCTTAAAATTCTTCTAATTGCTAAAAATCCACCCTTTAATGCTCCATATTTAGTGATAGCATCTATTGCATATTGCGAACAAGTCGGTGTATATATGCATTTGGGTGGTGTCATTGGTGAAATATATTTTCTATATAACTGTATAGATTTTAAAATAACCTTTTTCAACATTACTTATATAATCCTGCCTTTAAAAATAGCTTTTTCATTGCTTCCTCAACTTCAAAATAACTTTTATCCTTAATTGAACTTCTTGCAACAAATACAAGATCATAACCTGATTTAAGATATTTTTCATTCAATCTATAGCTTTCAGTTATCAATCGTTTACTTCTACTTCTAACTACACTATTTCCAACCTTTTTACTAACTGATATTCCTATCTTATTATAAGAAAGATTATTTTGTGTTTTATTTTTTCTATTAATAAAGACATATAAAACTAAAAGATTGTTGGCCAGAGATTTTCCTCTTCTATACACTACTTTAAACTCATTGTTTTTTCTTAATCTGTACACCATTGGAAGCTTGATTCTCCTCTTTTTTCTGCATTGCAGAAAAAGGCCACTAAAGTGCGGCCCTTATGCTGTTAATTTTTTTCTACCTTTTTGTCTTCTTTTTCTAAGAATAACTCTTCCTGAAGCTGACTTCATTCTTTTTCTAAACCCATGTTCTCTTTTTCTTTGTCTCTTTTTTGGTTGGTATGTCATGAACATTTCATTACACCCCCTTCGATGTTTTAATTCTATAGCAAAACTATAATCTCTGTTTTTAATTTTACCTTATCATTATATATATATCATGTTTTTCTGTCAATACACTATATATTTCTAATTATGTTGATAATTTTAATAATATAAACTAGTTTTTGTGGATAACTTCTTGAATACTGTATTTAACTTATGCTATTATTAATATTGGTTGTGAATAACTTGGTTTTAGTTAAAGGTTATCCACACCTGTGGACAAAATTGTGCATAACTTGTTCTAAATATCTTTATAACTAAATATTTTTTTTATAAAAACACTAAAATAATACACTTACAGTATGTTAGTAATGTTAAAATATGTTCATAATTAAATTGTGGATATCTTTTTCTATCTTTAAAAGTCAACATAATTATTAACATGTGCATAACCTTTTTGTTATTATAAATATATTATCTCACTTGTTAATAAATGTGTTGATATATTGTTATTAAAGATTAAACTACTTATCAAAATAATTTTTTATGGAGGATATGAAATGAATAATGATCTGAAATCATTATGGGAAAAGACCTTAATTATTATAAAGAGTGAAATGAGTGAAGTTAGCTTTAATACTTGGATTAAAAGCTGCGAACCTATTTCTATATCTTCCAATATAATAAAAATCAGTGTTCCTAACTCCTTTACTCAAGACATATTAGAAAAAAGGTATAAAGATCTAGTTATAAATTCTATTGAAGCTGCTTGTTCTAAAGTATACTCTATTGAATTTATTATGGCATCTGATATTCAGGAAACTGAAGAAAAGGAAGAAAAAGTCGTAAAGTCGCAAGAAAAATCTTCTATTGTAGTTAATGATGAAATGTCTAGTACATTAAATCCTAAATATACCTTCTCTTCCTTTGTCATTGGTAATAGTAATAGATTCGCCCACGCTGCTTCTTTAGCTGTTGCTGAATCTCCTGCAAAAGCTTATAATCCATTATTTATTTATGGAGGAGTTGGTCTTGGTAAAACTCACCTAATGCATGCAATAGGACATTATGTTCTTCAAAACAACTCTAATGCAAAGGTAGTTTACGTCTCTTCCGAAAAATTCACTAATGAATTAATTAATGCAATAAAAGATGATAAAAATGAAGAATTTAGAAATAAATATAGAAGTGTGGACGTTTTATTAATTGATGATATTCAATTTATTGCTGGTAAAGAAAGAACACAAGAAGAGTTTTTCCATACCTTTAATGAATTGCATGATGCTAATAAGCAAATTATACTATCATCTGATAGGCCACCAAAAGAAATACAAACACTTGAAGCAAGATTACGCTCTAGATTTGAATGGGGTTTAATTGCCGATATTCAGGCTCCTGACTTTGAAACTAGAATGGCTATCTTAAAGAAAAAAGCTGACGTAGAGAGTTTAAATGTTGCTAATGAAGTTATGGTTTATATAGCTACTAAAATCAAATCAAATATTAGAGAGCTTGAAGGAGCATTAATAAGAATAGTTGCTTATTCATCTCTAACTAATAGGCCCATAACCGTTGAGCTAGCTACAGAAGCCTTAAAGGATATAATATCAAATAAACAAAATAAAAATATAACTATGGATGTTATTCAAGATGTAGTTGCTGGTTACTTTAACTTAAGGGTTGAAGAGTTGAAATCTCAAAGAAGAACTCGAAATGTATCCTATCCTAGACAAATTGCTATGTATCTAAGCAGAAAATTAACAGATATGTCACTTCCTAAAATAGGTGAGGAATTTGGTGGTAGAGATCATACTACAGTTATTCACGCCTATGAAAAGATATCTGATGCATTAACTAAAGATGAGAGTTTACAACACACGGTTAACGATATAACTAAGAAGTTAACTCAAGGTTAATAACAGATGTACATAACTTTTTATAATTACTTGTGGATAACTAATAAAAATAATGTGCCTTGTTGATACTGTGGATAAGATATGGTATTTTTGCTTCACTTATCCACACTATTTCTTTGACAACTATTAAGTGTTTAAAAGGCGTTAGCCCACTTATTAACATATCAACAGCCCCTACTACTACTATTATTATTATTTATCTATATATTATATCTATTCTATATAATCTATTGTTCATAAATAAAGGAGGTTTTTATAATGATATTTATTTGTACAAAACAAAAACTGCAAGAGGGTGTAATAGTATCTAATAAAGCAATTACTGGTAAAACAACAATGCCTATCTTAGAAGGTATTTACATAAAAGCATCTAAGGATGGTCTAACATTAATAGGATCAGACATGGATGTATCTATAGAAACTAAAGTTGAGGCTAACGTTGAAGAGGACGGAATGATAGTAGTTGATTCTAAATTATTTAGTGAGATTATTAGAAGATTACCAAATTCAGATGTTAGAATAGAAACTTTAGATAATGATGTAATTCAAATAACCTGTCAGAAGTCAACTTTTAACCTAGTCTATATGAGTGGGGAAGATTATCCAGCATTACCTGAAATAAATGAAAATTTATCAATAGTTGTGCCTCAGAATATTTTAAAAAATATGATAAAAGGAACATCATTTGCAATAGCTCAAGATGAAACTAGACCTATACTTCAGGGAATTTTATTTGAGGTTAATAATAAGCAGTTAAATTTAGTTGCATTAGATGGATATAGATTAGCTGTTAAAAGTGAGTTTTTAGATAATGATAATAACATAGAGGTGGTAATTCCAGGAAAAACTCTTAATGAAGTTTCAAGAGTTTTAGAGGATGCATCTAGTAGTGTTAAAATAACATTTACTGATAACCATATATTATTTAACTTAAATAATACAAAAATCATTTCAAGGCTTTTAGAAGGAAAGTTTGTTAAGTATTCTTCACTATTACCTCAAGAATATAAGATTCTAGTTGAAGTTAATAAGCAGGAATTACAAAGCTGCATTGAGAGAGCATCGTTAATGTCTAAGGATAACAACAGTAATTTGATTAAATTAGATTTTCATGAAGATAATGCAGTTATAACTTCTAATTCTCAATTGGGAAAAGTTAGGGAGGAATTAAATATAAATCTGCAAGGGGAAGAACTACAAATTGCATTTAATTCTAGATATCTTTTAGATGTTTTAAAGAATATCGATGGAGATGAAATAGTTATGGAAATGACATCTAGCGTAAGTCCTTGTGTTATAAAATGCAAAGATAGTAGTAATTCAAAATACCTTGTTTTACCTGTTAGATTAATAAGATAAGAAAGGAATTTATGCAATAATGGTGAATTATTATGCATATAAATGGAAAAATATATGGAAGAAATTAAAATAAATACGGAATTTATAAAATTAGATTCTTTTTTAAAATGGTGTGGCGCAGCTTCTTTAGGATCTGAAGCTAAACTTTATGTTTTAGATGAACTTGTAAAGGTTAATGGAGAGATTTGTACTCAAAGGGGTAAAAAAATTAGGATTGGTGATTTTGTAGAGTTTAATGGAGAAACATACAAGGTTATATAAAGGTTATTTTAAACCTAATAAAAGTTACTTTTTATTCCTGTAAATATGTTATAATTAAAAAAGGTGTTAATATGTATATTAAAAAATTACAAATGTTAAATTATAGAAATTATAAAACCTTGGCTATAACACTTGGAAAAGGTGTAAATGTATTTATGGGGGATAATGCTCAAGGAAAAACTAATATTCTTGAAGCTATTTATTATTGTTCCTTTGCAAAGTCTCATAGGACATCAAGAGATAAGGAATTAGTTAGATGGGATGAGGATAGTGCCTATATAAGCTTATTAGTTGGTAAGGAGAGATTAGATAAACAAATTGACATAAATATTTTAAGAGATGGGAAAAAAGCCATAAAGATAAATAAAGTTAAAGTTTCTAAAATAGGAGAACTGTTTGGAAACTTTAATGTTGTTATGTTTTCTCCAGAAGATCTTAAAATAATTAAAGAGTCTCCTGGAATTAGACGAAGGTTTATAGATATGGAGTTATGTCAATTAGATTCAAGGTATTACTATAATCTTGTCCAATATAATAAGATTCTTAATGAAAGAAACCTTATTTTAAAAAGTAGAACCTTAGATAAAGAATTTTTAGATGTCTATGATATGAGATTAGCGGAATTTGGGCATAATATAATAATGGAAAGATATAAGTACATAGATAAGTTGAATTTATACGGGGAGAGCATACATAAAGATATATCTTCGGGAAAAGAAAATATTGAATTTAAATATATATGTACCGTAAAGAAAACAACAGAAAATATTAAGGATAGTTTTTACGAGTTATTAAAGAAAAATAGAAAAAAAGATATGGAAAAGGGAATAACAACTATAGGTCCACATAGAGATGATTTTAGTGTTCTCATAAATTCTGTAGACACTAAGAGTTTTGGATCTCAAGGGCAACAAAGAAGTGCAGTACTTACTATAAAGTTTGCATCATTAAAAATAATTAAGGAAGTTACAAATGAATATCCTATTTTATTATTAGATGATGTCTTATCTGAACTAGATTTTAGCAGGAAAAGATATGTGTTAAATTCTATTAGGGATATTCAAACGGTAATTACTTGTACTGGTATAGAAGATTTAACTAATTATTTAGATAACAACTCCAGAGTATTTAAGGTTAAAGATGGAGATATCCTAAGTTAAGGAGGAGTTCTTATGTTTTTACATTTGGGAGAGAATGTAGTAGTGCCAGTAAAAGATATAATTGGAATTTTTGATTTTGAAACTACGACTTATAGTTCTGATACAAGTTCTTTTTTAAGATTGGCAGAAGAAGATGGGTTTGTAGAAAGAATTTCTAAGGAGAAACCAAAGTCCTTTGTCATAGCTGAGGTTAATAAGATGAGTAAAATTTACTTATCTCCAATATCCTCTTCTACTTTAACAAAGAGAACAAATATAAATTATAATCCATAATTCCAATGTTAAATCTTCAGGTGGTTATAATAAAATTTAGGAGGATATTGTGTTGGAAAATAACAATGAGCTTTATGATGATAGTCAAATTCAAGTTTTAGAAGGACTTGAAGCTGTTAGAAAAAGACCTGGTATGTATATAGGCAGTACTAGCTCAAGAGGTTTGCATCATCTTGTTTACGAAGTAGTAGATAATAGTATCGATGAAGCCTTAGTTGGAGTATGTACTCATATTGAGGTTTTTATAAATAAGGATAATTCTATTACTGTTATCGATAACGGTAGGGGGATGCCAACGGGGTTAAATCAAAAACTTGGTAAATCAAGCGTTGAAGTTATAATGACCGTTTTACATGCTGGTGGTAAGTTTGGCGGGGGAGGCTATAAAGTTTCTGGGGGACTTCATGGTGTTGGAGCCTCAGTAGTTAATGCCCTTTCAGAGTGGTGTGAAGTTACGGTTAAAAGAGAAGGACATGAATGGAAACAAAGATATTCAAGAGGTAATGCTGTAACTGATTTGACTCAAATAGGCGAATCAAATGAGCATGGAACAATGGTATCATTTAAACCAGATACAGAAATATTCGAAGAAATAATATATGATTTTGACATATTAGAAAAAAGGCTAAGAGAACTAGCGTTTTTAAATAAAGGGTTAAAAATAACATTAACTGATAAGAGAGACGAAGAAGATAGGCAAGAGTTATACCATTATGAGGGCGGAATAAGAGAATTTGTATCTTATCTAAATAGAAATAAGGCAGTTTTACACTCGGAACCTATATACGTTGAAGGAGAAAAAGATGGAGTAATTGCTGAGGTATCGCTTCAATATAACGATGGATATAACGAAAGTATATATGCCTTTGCCAATAACATTGATACTATTGAAGGTGGTACGCACTTATCAGGATTTAAAAATGCATTAACTAGGGTCATAAATGATTATGCTAAAAAGTTCAATCATTTAAAGGATAATGATAAGAATCTCTCAGGTGATGATATAAGAGAAGGATTAACAGCGGTTGTCTCTGTTAAGATTATGGATCCACAATTTGAGGGTCAGACAAAAACTAAGCTTGGTAATTCAGAGGTTAGAGGTATAGTTGACTCAATAGTTGGTGAAGGCGTATTTATATTCTTAGAGGAAAATCCAAATGTAGGAAAGATAATAATAGATAAAGCCTTAATGGCAGCGAGGGCAAGAGATGCAGCAAGGAAGGCTAGGGAACTTACAAGAAAATCTGTGCTTGGAAACTCAGCATTGCCAGGAAAATTAGCAGATTGCTCTTCAAAGGATCCTTTAGAATCAGAAATTTATATAGTTGAAGGTGACTCAGCGGGGGGGTCAGCTAAGCAAGGAAGGAATAGAAGATTCCAGGCTATATTGCCACTTAGAGGTAAGATACTAAACGTTGAGAAACAAAGACTAGATAGAATATTAACAGCAGATTCAATTAAATCAATGGTTACTGCTTTTGGTGCAGGAATAGGTGAAGATTTTGATGAAAGTAAGTTAAGATATAACAGAATTATATTAATGACAGATGCAGATGTTGATGGTGCTCATATAAGAACGTTACTATTAACATTCTTCTTTAGATATATGAGGGGATTGTTAGATGGCGGACATGTTTATATAGCTCAACCACCACTTTATCAGGTTAAGAAGAATAAAAAGGAATACTATTGTTATTCAGATCAGGAATTAGAAAGTCTTTTGATTGAGATTGGCGGTAAGGATAATTCAACTAATATTCAAAGATATAAAGGTCTTGGTGAAATGAATGCAAATCAACTATGGGACACTACTATGGATCCTGATAAAAGAATACTTTTAAAAGCTGGTATAGAGGACTCTATAGCTGCAGATGAAATATTCACAATTCTTATGGGAGATAAAGTTGAACCTAGAAGAGAATTTATTCAAAAAAATGCTAAAAAAGTAGGAAACTTAGATATTTAGTACTAAAACGAGGTGAAGTACATGAGTTACAATGAAGGAAAAGTTATTCAAGTAGATATAAATAAGGAAATGAAAAGATGCTATATAGATTATGCTATGAGTGTTATAGTTGGTCGTGCATTACCAGATGTTAGGGATGGATTAAAGCCAGTTCATAGAAGAATACTTTTTGCTATGCAAGAGCTTGGATTGGCTCCAGAAAAAGGATATAGGAAATGTGCTAGAATAGTTGGGGAAGTTTTAGGTAAGTATCATCCACATGGTGACACATCAGTATATGATGCATTGGTAAGGCTTGCGCAAGATTTTTCAATGAGGTATATGCTGGTAGATGGTCATGGTAACTTTGGATCTGTAGATGGTGATAGTGCAGCGGCTATGAGATATACAGAAGCAAAAATGAATAAAATAGCTGCGGAAATGTTAAGAGATATAAATAAGGATACTGTTGATTTTATCCCTAATTTTGATGGTGAGGAAAAGGAACCATTGGTTTTACCATCAAGATATCCTAATCTATTAGTTAATGGATCATCAGGTATAGCGGTTGGTATGGCAACTAATATACCACCACATAACTTGAATGAAGTTATAGATGGGACAATAATGCTTATAGACAATCCAGAAACAACTGTTTTGGAATTAATGACAGTTATAAAAGGACCTGATTTCCCAACAGCTGCAACAATAATGGGCAAGGCAGGTATAAGGGCAGCATACGAAACAGGAAGAGGTAAGGTTGTAGTAAGGGCGAAAGCTGAAATTGAAGAAGAAAATAATAGGCATAAAATAATTGTTACTGAATTACCTTATCAAGTTAATAAAGCAAGATTAATAGAGAACATGGCAGAGTTAGTAAAGGATAAGAAGATAACTGGAATATCTGATTTAAGAGATGAATCGGATAGAGATGGTATGAGAATAGTAATAGAGCTTAAGAGGGATGCGAATCCTAATGTAATATTAAACCTATTATATAAGCATACAAAAATGCAAGATACATTTGGAATTATTATGTTGGCTTTAGTTAATAATGAGCCACAAGTATTAAACTTAAAACAAATATTGGAACACTATATAGAGTTTCAAAAGGTAGTTTTAACTAGGAGAACTGCATTTGAATTAAATAAGGCAGAATCTAGGGCCCACATATTAGAGGGGTTAAAGATTGCATTAGATAATATTGATGAGGTTATAAAGATTATTAGATCATCAAAAAATAATGAGATAGCTAAAAACGCATTAATAGAGACATTTGGATTAAGTGAAAGACAATCAGATGCCATCTTAGAAATGAAACTTAGAAGATTAACTGGTCTTGAAAGAGATAAAATTGAAGCTGAGTATAATGAGCTTATGGAATTAATAAAATACTTGAACTCAATATTAAATAGTGAAGAAAAATTACTTAATTTAATTAAGGAAGAATTAACACAAATTAAAAATAAGTATGGCGATGATAGAAGAACAATGATAGAAAAAGTAATGAATGAAATTGATATAGAAGATTTAATTCAAGAAGAAGAGGTTGTTGTTACTTTAACTAACTCTGGATATATTAAAAGAATATCAGCAGATACTTATTCGGCACAAAGAAGAGGGGGAAGAGGAATACAAGCAATGTCTACTAAGGAAGATGACTTCGTAGAACATGTAAGTATTACTTCAACACACTCTGATGTATTATTCTTTACCAATAGGGGTAGGGTATATAAATTAAGAGCTTATGAAATTCCTGATGCAGGAAGAACAGCTAAGGGAACTAATATAATAAATATTATTGGAATAGAACAAGATGAAAGAATTGAAACAGTTCTTACTATAAGTGATGATGTTACAAATGGATTCTTATTTATGGCAACTAAACAAGGTGTAGTTAAGAAGACTCCATTATCAGAATTTAAAAACCTTAGAAAGAATGGTTTGATAGCAATTAACCTGAGAGAAGGAGACGAATTACTAAAAGTAAAGGTAACTCGTGGTGATGCCAATATAATAATAGCGACTGAAGACGGTAACGCTATAAGATTTAACGAAAAAGATGTTAGACCAATGGGAAGAACAGCTTCAGGGGTTAGATCAATAAATCTCAAAAATAATGATATAGCTGTGTGCATGGATATAGCAGTAGATGATGAATATCTACTAGTAGTAAGTGAAAATGGATTTGGTAAGAGAACTCCAATTCAAAGTTATAAAGTACAGCGAAGAGGCGGTACAGGATTAATAACTTATAAATTATCAGAAAAGACAGGAAAGGTTATAGGGGCTACAGTTTGTAAGTCAGATGATGAATTAATGTTAATCAATTCGAGTGGAGTTGCTATAAGAATAAATGTTTCAGATGTATCGATAACTAGCAGATCAGCAATGGGTGTTACGTTAATGAGAACAAGTGAAAGTGATAAGATAGTAGCAATAGCAAAAATATTGGCTAGTGAAGATGAAGATAATCAAGAACAAGTTGATTTATTAGAAGAATCAGACGTAACTAATATTGAATATGAAATTGGTGAATTAGTAGAAAATGAACTTATAGAGGCTGAGAATACCGAAGAGCTTGGAGATAGTGATAATAATTTATAGGATTAATTTAATAAGCTATTTTGCAATTAGAATTGCAAAATAGCTTATTTTTATATAAAAGGTATAAGATAAAGTTTAAATTATAGAAGTAGGACGGAATGAGGTGTATTAATAATAAATATTTTTTTAATTTAGGTTTATAATATAATAAGTTATCAATATATAGAATATAAAGAGTATTTAATAATGAGATATTTAATTAATTATGTAAAATGTAAAGATTAATTATATAAATAACCCATAATCTTATCCAGGTGTATCAGTATAAGAAAATAGTAGCAAATAAAAGAAAATAATAAAAAAATAAAAATAACTACGTAGGATGGTATATATATATAATATAGGTATATTTTTAAGTGGTAAGATAAATCCTGTCGTTGAAAGATACAACAAGCAAGTCAAAAACTTCTTTTAAAAGTTTATTGACAAATAACATCAAAAAATGTTATTATGAATTAGTCGCTTAAGGGCGATAAGATAATGGTCTTTGAAAATTGAACAGAAATAATAAGTTAAGTAAAACATAAACCAGCAATTCTTTTGAACGAAAGTGAGAATCTAAATTTTAATTTAGTTATTCGAACTTACAA
>JARIDB010000118.1 GCA_029257045.1 Clostridium sp. | reverse complement strand
ATAATCCTCCGCCATTTCCAACTTTAGCTCCCTTTGAAGTTTTTCCTATAACTTTTTCTGTACTTCTAGTATTCTTAGAATCGTTTCCTTTTTGTTTTTTCTCTTCAATAAGTTTTTTCATCATCTCTATGTTTTTCTTATTCATAAATTACTCCATTCTTACGCTTTTATTAATACTTAGATTATTAGTTATATATTTAATTTTACCAACATATAATAAATTTACTAAATCTAAATTATTATATTTCTTTTTAATTTTCTTAGCAATATTTTTCTCTTCCTATATTATAGAACTTGAATTTATTCGAGAAAGGATTTATCTAATTATTTCTTTTAATATAAATTTTCACACCTAAGTTCACTTATATTAATATAAATGAAAAGAGAAATTAAAGTGTATTACACAGTAATCTTAAAATATGTAGGTGCAAATTAGAATACCTTTTAATTATATAAAAGAAATTATGTATATATATATATACCTATTACATATATATTAATGTATGTTTAACCTAGACAGAGAGATTTATAATATAACTAATTAATAGTTGTATTTTACTGTAAGTTAGATAAATAAGAATTTGTGGAGGAATATAAAATGGCATGGGATTATGCAGAATTATCAAAAATGGCAAAAGCAAATGGTGGTCCTGAAAAATTTCTAGACTTACTTATTAATTCAGGAAAAAGAAAAATGTTTCCGTTTATAGGAGTAGCAACTGTGGTTGGAGCTGCTACTACTGTAGTTTTTCAAAAAGCATATAAATATTTATCTGATAAAAAAGCTGAGTCGAATACAGAGATGGATTTAGCTAAGCAAGAATTGATTCAAGGAATTAAAGATTATGATGAAACCCATGCCGAAGTACATTCTGATATTATGAATATAAGAATAATTAAAGACAACGAGAAGGCTATGGAAAAAGACTGATAGAGTTCCTGTTTTCCTTTTACAATGATTGCAACACTATACTTGTTGGAACAGGTGATGTTCCATCTACACTTAATTTTTATAAAAAATGTTGTTTTACAGAATCACATCGAATAAAAAACTTTTTTATAGATAACTATGACCACCCAATCTTTGAAGATGGAAAACAACTTGTTGATATGGTTTATCTGAAACGGGAGCGATAAATTTGAATAACAAAGATCCCTAAAATATTGAATTTAGGGATCTTTAAATATGTAATTTCATATAAACTTATTTATTTATAATTAAACTTCTCTTTTGAAAACTCTTTTTGTTAAAGATATTTTTTACATTCTTCCACATTATTTTGTTCGAACTTTAATAGCTTATTAGCTAAATCAAGTATATCTTTATCTGCATCAGCATACTTCTTTATATTTTTGGTTATATCTACAATACCCATGGTACTACCTTGAATTAGCATCTCTGAAATATGAGATGGAGTTTTATCCATTAGTGTATTTATGTTAATCATAACATAAGTTGATGCTTTAGAAAAAACATTAATATCTTTAGCATCTTTGTTCAAAGCTTTTATTTTTACATCTGCTGTATTATGAATCATATTATATTCTTTTAATTGTGACTCTAGCATCTTTTTATATTCTTCATCTTTTGCTATTCCAATTAATTGAGTTATAGTATCTTTCCCCATTCCAGCATTTTGATAAATATAATTTAAAAATTCTACATTTTCATTCATAAAAACACCTCCATATAAATAGATTGTTCTAATATTTCTTTTTTATTCTTATCATTAAATCTTGAAAATCCTTATTTATTTAACTTATCTATTTCATACTTAACTATCCTTAGAATTACTATTTGAAAATATTATTAGCACATATATTTTATTTTAAAGACCATACTATTAATGAAGTTCAATGTGTAGGAGGTGTAGTTATGCCAAAAGCTAAAGATTATGTAAATCAAAGTATGACATCTGTACAAAATACAGTTTCATCATTACAACAAGCTATTTCTTCAGCAGAAAAACCAGAAAATAAAGCTAAGATTCAATCTGCAGTAGATTCTCTTAATTCTGCTTGTGAACAGTTATCTAGTTATCAAGACTAGTAACAACAACAAAAAATCCTATGTTTTATTACATAGGATTTTTTTATGATTTAATTTATGATATCAGCATAAAAAATAATTAATTATCAAATCTATCTACTTTAAATAGGTTTAAATCTTTATCTTCTTCTCCTTTATAAAGCTTAGTAAGCATCATACCACCTAATATAGCAAATAATATTCCATTTGCACCATATCCTAAACAGTACCATAGATTTTTATGGTTTTTATCTGGTCCTATAAAACCTAAATTATCTTGGGTAGAGGCAAATGCTCCACAATATTTATAGTCTACTTCTATATCTTCTACACTAGGAAACATAGATTTTAATTTTTGTTCTAAAAATCTATATTTTTCTTCTGCTACTTTTTCATTAAAAATACCTGGAACAAAATCTATATCTCCTCCACCAGCTACCATCCTATTGTCCTTTGTAGTTCTAAAGTAATTATAAGGGTCATTGTTATCTCTAATAAGAACCTTATTATGCCATCCTTTTATTTTATTAATTGGTTTAGTAGCTATATTATAAGTTACTGTCTTAACTCCAAAATCCCTTTTTGTAAATCTTTCGGTATTATATCCTGTAGCAATAATTACTTTCTTTCCTTTTACCTTGTATCCGTAACTTGTTATAACTTCCACTCCATCTGGTAAATAATTAATGTTTATAGCTTCAGTATTTTCATAAACCTTTAATTCATTGCTGCAACCTACATCTAATAGCTGATGAGTATATTTATAAGGGTCAAGCTGCGCTCCCCCATTATTTGAGTACACTCCAGCTTTTATATCAAAACCAAAAAAATTATTATCTTCAGTTAATAATTCTACATCTAAACCATTATCTTTTCTAATTAAATATTCTTCCTTAATTTGTTTTATTTCTATGTTTTTTGAAGTGTACAAAAGAGTATCTTTTTTTTCATAGTCACATTCATTTCCATTTATCTTAATAAATTCTTCTATCTCATTTAATGCTTTTATTCCTAATTTATAAGATCTTATAATATTATCTAAATTAGTGTATTGCTCTAAATTTTTAGCATTACTATCAAGTTCATATTGTAATAAGGATGTAGTAATACTTGTACTTCCATGAGCTATACGATTTTTTTCAAGAATAGTTGCTTTTATTTTAGATTTACTAAAATAATAGCCCAAAATACTCCCTGTTACCCCTCCTCCAATAATAATAACATCACTTTCTATATCTTCTGTAAGATATTTATATTGTTTCTTAACTTTATTAATTCCAGTAAACATAGGTTTTCCTTGTACATATTGTAAGTCCATATTCTCACTCGCCTTCATTTATTGATTCTATATTATCAGTTTTAAAAGTTCTGTAATCTTCTGGTACACCTAGTAAATCATCTAACTTATTGAAAAAATTTTTAGCTATATCTGATTCAATATTTTCTTTTACAGGTGCCTCTAAATAAGGTATTTCTATTCCATTTTCCTTTAATAATTCATCTAATACACCTGTCATAACACCATATATCCCTGGCACCTTTGGTGATTTAGTATCTGGTTCCATTGATTCTGTTTTATATCTATTTAATTTATGTTTTCCCCAATCAATACTACAAGTAGGACTCCCTTGAATACCTATATAGCAAAGAGGAGTATTGTCATTATTTTTTAGTTCGCAAATCATATCTACATATGTATCGAGTTCTTGTCTGCAATGTTTTTTAAAAAATACATTATCATACTGCTGCCTTCCTTGTGGATTTCTCCAATATCCCATAGCTGTAAACTCTGGACAAGGCAGCTGTATTATGGCAATATTTCTACTTAGAAGATAATCACATACCTTTTTAGCAAGGGTAAATCTTCTTCCTAGGAGATGCACTCTAGCTGATGGATTAAGTAGACAGTGGGAAATTATAACAAAATATCTTGGCTTTTTACTCATATTTACTCCCTCACTAACTTTAAACTTATATATATTTCAATTGATAATTTACATATTAATAGTATTATGATATTAAATAGTTATTTAACTATTTAATATGTAAAATCCTTATTGCAACTTATATAATATTATTATTTGTTAAAGAGGCTATCTTATACTTATCTATTTCTTCCAAGTTTTTCAAATGAAAAGTCCCTTAGATTATAGTCTAATGGACTTTAATAAATACTATTTAAATAAGTCACTTTTATTAAATTTTGCAGTTAAAAATCTTACTACCGTAATCATTTGTAAATTCCTCAATTTATATCTTTGGATTTTACATAATAATATAATTTAAAAAAGTGTAAATACAATAAATGATGTTTTGCATATTATGGAATGTTATAATTTATAAATATATAAAAGTAAATGTGAGGTGTTTGATTTGAATAGATGTCCTTGGTGTGGTACAGATGAATTATATGTGAAATATCACGATGAAGAATGGGGAGTTCCCGTTCATGATGATAAAAAACATTTTGAGTTTTTAGTTCTTGAATCAGCTCAGGCTGGGTTAAGTTGGCTTACTGTACTTAGAAAAAGAGAAAATTATAGAAAAGCTTATGATGACTTTGATTCAGATTATTTATTAACTTTAAGAATTTCTCATTTTTATCCTTATAATTTATTATTAATCTTAGAATACAACTATAAAAAAAGACCAGCTGACTATTATAATCATCTGATCTTAAAAGTTTTAATTTGGATACACTTCTATAAGCACATTCATTATTCCACCACAAACCATACCCTCATCTTCTGCCACTTCTCCAGTCATATCAACTTCCATAGTAGTAAAGCTGCCTTCTTCTATTAAGTCTCTAGCCATAAGAATTACTTCCCCTTCGCTACAACCTCCACCTATACTACCAAGTATTTTTCCATCATTCCATACGATCATTTTTGCTCCTGCACCTCTTGGAGTTGATCCCTTAGTCGAAGTTACTGTAACTATAGCCTTCTTTTCCTCCTCTGATTTTGCAAGGTTTTCTAAAACTTCTCTATCTATATCTGAATAATTTACTCGCCTCTTTGCATTTGCACAACTCATCATATCTGAAACTCCAAGCCTTTT
>JARIDB010000051.1 GCA_029257045.1 Clostridium sp. | reverse complement strand
GGACCTTTAGTCCAAACTCCAAATTCTGCTGTTGGGTTTCCATAAGGAACTTCCCAATAAGCTTCAAAACCTCTAAAGTGATCTATTCTTACAACATCATATATTTTAAAACTTTCTCTTACTCTATTTATCCACCAAGAGTAATTATCCTTATCTAAGTTCTCCCAATTATAAATAGGATTTCCCCATAATTGTCCAGTTTTTGAAAAACCATCAGGTGGACATCCTGATACTGTAATTGGCAACATATTCTCATCTACATTAAAGTATCTAGGGTTGCTCCATACATCTGCACTATCTTCTGCTACATAAATTGGAATATCTCCAATAATCTCCACTTCGTTTTTATTGGCATAACTTTTCAAACTCATCCATTGGTTAAAAAATTCGTATTGAATAAAATTCCAAAATTCTATTTCTTCTTTTAATTCTTCTTTATATTTATTTATGGCTTCTTTTTTTCTAATCCGAATATCTTCATCCCATTTTTGCCAACTAACTAAATTAAAATGATTTTTAATCGCCATATATAAAGAATAGTCTTCTAACCAAGCTTTATTTTCTTCTTTAAATTTTTCTATTTCTTTTACAAACTTGCCTTTTAAGTTGCTATAAGCAATTCTTAAAACCTTATTTCTATTTATAAATAATTTAGCATAATCTACTTCATTTTCATTATTTCCATACTCTAAATTATTATAATCTTCCTCTTTTAATAAACCTTTTTGTAATAACAAATCAAAATCTATAAAATAAGGATTTCCTGCAAATGCTGAAAAACATTGATATGGAGAATCTCCATAACTAGTCTGTCCTAAAGGCAGTATCTGCCAGTACTTTTGCCCACTTTTCTTCATAAAATCTACAAAGGTAAAAGCCTCCATACCAAAGGTACCAATACCATATTTCCCAGGTAATGAGGATATATGCATTAACATGCCACTACTTCTTTTCATTATTTTTACCTCACTTCTTATTAAAGCTTATTTATTTAAAGGTATCTCTATTCAATAATACATATAATCCTAAATTTAATTTACTTACCACTTGTTGATTCCCTTTTTATAAGTTCAGTTTTTAAAACTATATGCTGATTTTCTGTTTTCCCTGACATTAAATTTAAAAGTAAATCTATACTTATTTTAGCCATTTCTAATTTAGGTTGTCTCACAGTACTTAATGTAGGTGAATAAAATTCACTTATATCCATACCATCAAAACCAATTACTGAAATATCTTTTCCTATTTCTAAACTTTTATCTTTTATGGCCTTTGCAGAACCTACTGCCATAATATCCGATATGGCAAATATTGCAGATACATTCCTATTTCTTTCTATTAGTTTTATTGTCTCATCATAAGCTCCTCTATAATCATAGTTACCTAATATCCTAAGATCCTTATCATAATCTATGTTGCTATCTGATAGAGCCTTTAAATAACCCTTTTCTCTTAAGTATCCTATACCATAGTCATAATCATCTCCAAGAATAATGGCAATTTCTTTATGCCCACAATTTATTAAAAATTTAGTAGCTGCATAAGCAGCTTCCTCATTATCTATTGAAACAGATGAAAAGTTTTTTGATTCTTTAACATATTGATGATCTATTGAGGTTAATACTACAGGAACTTCAATATCCTGATTATCATAACTATCTACTTCTGAAAAGTTACCTCCAAGACATATAACACCTTGTAGTCTTTTTTCTTTTATTATTGATAGTAAATTACTCATTTCATCATCACTTAGATAATCATGATGTTCTAATATAATTGAATACCCAGCCTTAGAAATTTTTTTGCTTATAGTATCTAGCATTTCAGCGAAAAATGGATTAAAAACACCTTTTATCAACACTCCAATGTTTTTACTATTATTCTTTTTAAGATTCCTAGCACTATTATTAGGTATATAATTATTTTCTTTAATTATTTCTAGAACTCTTTCTCTTGTTTCTTGTTTTACATCTGGATGATTGTTAATAACTCTAGATACTGTACTAACACCTACACCTGCAATTTTTGCAATATCTTTAATGTTTATCATCTTTTACCTCCACCTTCAATGAAATTCGCCAAATTATTCGGTATCGATTCCGCTCTTGTGTATTATTTTAATAGCTAAAGCTAATATTATCTATTCTTTAACTTATCCTGAAACTAATCCTGACGCTATATATTTTTATTCTTCATGCTCCCCCTTAAAACCCTCCTTTATTTTATATAGAGATAGATGTAATTACACCTATCTCTAATCAATTACTTCTTATTTATTAGTTTCTATAAGATCACTCATTTGTTGTACTATATTAGCACCAGTTGTTTTAGCATCCGCTTGACCAGTTTAGAAGTGTAATCTTCTCCCCAATCTTTAGCAACCTCTTCAAACCCATTAACTTCAGCAATTGTGAAATGAGACCATACTGTTAACTTAACTTTTGACAATGTTTACAGGTATCCTTGCCGGTACCGATACCATAAGTTTTTAAAACTTCGCCTTTATTTTTACTTCTTTCCAACAAAGGAATAAAACTTTAAACTCTATAGCTTCATTAAAATTTGAAATATCATAATTTATTAATTTCTTTATTTTATCTATTCTATAAAATAAAGTATTTCTATGAATATAAAGCTTGTCTGCTGATTCGCTAATCTTTAATCCTTCACTAAAGAATATTTCTATAGTTTTAATTAAATCATCATCTAGTTTTGAAAAAGTTTCATTATATTGTCTAAATAATTTTTCTACTTCTTTTTTTTCAGTAGACTGAACCATTTTTTCTAATATCAATGAGTTTTCAGTATAAATCTTTGAAGGTAATTTATATTTTAAACAAACTTCTATATTTGATTTTAAATATTCATACCTTTCTTTTAATTCTCCATATTCATTAATCTCACAATAGCTTAGATAGCATTCTGGATTTGTTTTATTAATATTAGTATATAGCTCTTTGATGTCTTCATTATTAATATCATTTTTACTAATTATAATAATAAAATTATCCTGACTTATAATAATGTTATCTTCTTTTATATATTTCTTTTCTATTGATTTTATTACTTTTTGTTGGTTTTCTTTTAAATATATAAGTATTAATTTAAAAGGTTTATATTTAATAACTTCTTTAAGAATATCATTTGAAAATTCTTTTCCTCTTATAATATCCTTAATTATTTCTTCTTTTGATTTTATAGCATTACTTAATTCTTCTTCTAAACAATATTTAAGTAAGTTTATACAGTTACTATATCTTTCATAAGTTTCTAATACTAATTCTTCTTTTTGAGTTTTTAAATTACTTCTTATAAGTTTAAAGACTTTTTCTTGTAAAAAATCAACAATTACTGTTCCATCCTTTTCACTTATCCTGAATGGGATCTGAATTTTTTCGCTTATCTTTTGAAAAGAGTTCTTTAACCCATACATAAGCTCCCCCATTTCTAATTAATTTTTAAATTTTTTTGAAAGCTGGTAACGTTTCCAAAAACTTTAAATAAAAAAACAACTTGTACCTTTTAAATTTTTTTATTAATACTTGTTATTATATTTAAATTATACTATTGCAATCGTTTTTATTCAATAGTCTTTTATCACAATAGGAGTTGTTTTTTTTGTTTAAATATCTCAACATAATTTATTTAATCTATTCTCTTACTATCTTTTACTTCTAAATACTTTTATTATTTAATAAAAAATAGTACAACCTATTATAAAATAGTTTGTACCATTTTTATTGTTCTATAAATTAACTAATTCCTTTACTGCTTCCTTCATATTATTAATAGATTTATTACTGTTTATTATTCTATTATTTTGTTCTTCAACATTTGCTTCCATTTCTTCTATAGAAGCTGTATTTTCTTCTGAAATACTTGATATATTTTCTATCCTCTTTTGAATATTTACAAACTTATAATCTAAAGTTTCTATATTTTTATCTTCAATATCTATGTTTTCCATAACCTTTCTTATTGATAAAGTTAGATTATCAAAAACCGCCATCATATTTTTCATAAGTTCTTCGCCTTCTACGGCAGCTATGTTTCCTTTTTCTGAATCTTCTAAAGAATTCTTTGTCCTTATATTAATATCATTAATTATAGTAGTTGCATCAATTATATTCTTTTTGCTTTGATCTGCTAGATTTCTTATTTCATCTGCAACTACAGCAAATCCTTTTCCATATTCTCCAGCCCTTGATGCTTCAATTGCAGCATTTAAAGCTAGTAAGTTTGTCTGATCTGATATTTCAACTATACTTTCTAAAATTAAGTTTATGTTATTAACTCTTTTACCTAATTCATTTATGTTATTTAATGTAGACTTTACAGTGTTATTTATTATTTTCATTTGTTTTTCTACTCTATTAATATCTTCTATACTAACAGCTGTAATTTCTATTGTTTTATTTGTAATTTTAGAAACCTCACTTGAAATATCCTTTGTATTTTTCAATACATCACCAGCTTCTACAACTAAATCATTTATTTCCTGTATATTAGTTGCTTCATCTGTTGCCCCTTTCGCAACTTCTTGGATTGTATCTGTTATAGACTTGCTTGAATCTTTGATTAATTCTATATCCCCTGAATAATTTAATATATCTTCATTAAGTTTATTTGTATTTTTCTTTATTGTATTCATTGTTTCTCCAATCTTGTCTAACAACTTTTGGCTCTCTTCATTAGCTTTAATAGACTCTTCTATATATTCATTTCCCCATTTTGTAATATAAAATAAAATAGAAACACATATATTAAGCATAAGTATATAAGATATAAACTCATTTACATTTCCAGATTTAACTGCCGAAGTTGGACTTAATAAAAATAAAATTATATACCCAGTATTAAATACTATTCCATAAGCTACTATTAATTCTTTCCTAAAATATAGACCTACCATCATTAAAGATATAAAATATATCAAAAATACCTTAGGTTCACCTTTTGTTATGTATAGTAGTACAAAACCCAAATAAGTACCCATCGATCCTATAATAAAGCTTTTAATTGTTTTATTAATTTTTAAAAAGTATATTATTAAATCTACAGATAGGAATCCTAGAGTAATCATTACCATCTTTACTCCATAATCAATTCCATAGTTAAAAAAACTCTGAATATCTAATATAGCTATTATCCACATAGAAAGAGTTAAATTAAATTTATCAATCTTTTTTGAATTATAATTATTATTTTCCATATTATTCTCCTCATATCCCTTAATTTTATTCTATACTAACAATATTTTACTATTTTTAACTAAATAAGTCAAAACATTATTCAATACTACATAAATACAGGTTTTTATATTTGTTAGTTTATATAATTTAAAATAAAAAATAAAGGCTATTAACTAACATAGCTCTTTATCTTTTCATAGTTTATATTCTAATTTATTAGCTGTTAATTATATAACCTTCTTCAGTATGTCTAAAGATTTAAATACTTGTTCTGAATATATATCCATAGTATTTAAATGCATATCTGCTTTTTCCATATCTCCTGAATTAAATGCAAGAATAGCTTTTTTAGCTGTTTCGTGCAGTTTTCTATGTGGTTCCTCCATAGCTTTAAATTCTTTTGAGTCTTTAAATTTAGCGCATTCAATTCCGTAATACCATTTTCCTAACCTGCAGTCTTTATAATCTGCTGTTCTTTCTGCATCTAATTTATCATAGCCTAAGAACATATTATAAATTCTCCATTTCCACACTAAATGATCTGTCTTATAAATTTCAAACATAGTTTTATCATCTATGAATTCCTCTTTAGATAAAAGCTTACCTCTAAACCCATGTAGATGCTTACTTGTCTCATTAACATTTTCACCAAGGATTGTACTTCTGCCTTCAATAAAATCTGCTTCTTTAGATATCTTTTCAACACCTTCTGTTAGGTTTTCTGTAATAGCTGATTGCTCTTCCACATTTGCTGCAACCTTATTTATAGTTTCATCAATTTCAACAATAGAATGTGATATTTCATGAATCTTAGATAAAGCTTCATTTATTATATTTTTCCCTGTATCTAAATGACCTACAGATTTTTCAATTTTACTTGAAGAATTATCTATTGCGTTATTTAAATCGTTAATATCATCTTTTACTTCTTCTAAAGAAATTCTAGTATTTTCAGCAAGTTTTCTTACTTCATCTGCAACTATAGCAAAACCTTTACCATTTTCACCAGCTCTTGCAGCTTCAATAGCAGCATTCAATGCTAATAAATTTGTCTGATTAGCTATTCCTTTTAGGATTTCTATAATTTGATTTATAGATTCTGTCTTTTCTTTTACCCCATTCATTTCTTTATTAATTTCTTTAGTTTCTTCAAAGTAATTTATCATAAACTCCATAGATTTTTCTATTTTTTCCACACTAACTTCTGTTTTTAAACTTATATCCCTAGTGCTATTTGCTGCATTTTGAGATATATTTGCCATATCTTCGCTAGAAGCTACAAGCTCCCTACTATTATTTACAAGATTATGTAGTTGTTCTGTTTGTATTTTAGTACTTTTTATAATATCTCTTAATGAATTCATCTTTGTCATTTCTGTTAATATTGAATCCATATTAAGTAAATTGCTTTTTCTTTCATATTTCAACTTATCAACTAATTTATTCCACCTATCTGAAACTTCCTTTGATCCAAATTCATTTTCTTCTATATATGTTGCTTTTTCATTTAACAAGTCATCTATAGCTTTTATTAATACTTCCTCATCTAGTTTAGTATTCGGTGTAAATTCAGATTTTTCTTTTGATTTTTTTATAAATTTAATCATTTTTCCCCCTATTATTAGCAAAATTTATGTCAATTATAATTATACTAAATTTTTCTATAAATTTCTATAATTTAACTAAAGCCTTAATTTAATATTTTAATTTATTAAGTTTCTATAACTGATAATTTAACTAAATCTATTACTTTTTATAAAATATCTAGTTTTTTTACTTTTCTAATAATTTTTTATAATAAATATCTACTAAAAAAGCCCCAATAGGTGCTGTTATTAAAATTGAAAGTAAAGCTACTGTTAATACAATATTCCCACAACTAAGTCCCATTGCTAAAGGTAACCCGCCAATAGCTGCTTGAACTGTAGCCTTTGGTAAATAAGCTATAGAACAAAATATTCTTTCTTTTATATTTAAATCTGTTTTTATAAGACAGATAAATACTCCAATAATTCTAAAAACAAGAGCAAATAATATTAATAAAATAGCTTTTACTCCTGAATCCTTAATATAGTTTAAATCTACAATTGCTCCAATCAAAACAAATAAAATAATTTCCGCTGGAATCCAAAGTTTATCATACTTTTTAGAAAGTTCTTCAGATAACCTTTTATTTTTACTATAAATAGTAAGGCCCATACTCATAATAGCTAAAAGCCCTGATACCTTTATAAAGCCGCTGACACTATTTTCAAATTCTAAAAGCAAGAAGGAAATACTTAATAAAATTACAACTTTTACTGTATCTCTTAAATTCACCTTTTTAAAACATTTTACTAATATACCCCCTACAATTACTCCTAGTAAAATTCCTGTAATTATAGACGTTGGTATTTCTAAAAAACTACCTATAGATACTTTATCTCCAACAGCTAAAGAAGTAAAAGCAGTAAACATAACTATTACAAAAATATCATCGATTGATGCTCCTGCTAAAACAAGCTGAGGAATGCTTTTTTTATTTCCATAGCCCTCCTCCATAATTTTAATCATTCTTGGAACAATTACAGCTGGTGATACTGCTGCTAGTGTAGATCCAATTATAGCTGCCTCTAAGTAAGATATACCTAATAGTCTTGGCCCTATTAAAATAACTCCTATCATTTCTAATGTAGCTGGTAAAAAACACATTAATACAGCTGGTCTTCCAACCTTCTTAAGTTCTTTAATATCTAAAGATAATCCTGCTCTTGTTAATATTATTACTAAAGCCAATCTTCTAAGGTCGCTTGATATGCTCATTATATTACCATCTAAAAGATTAAGAAAATAAGGACTTAAAATTATTCCTGCAATTATCATCCCTATTAACTTAGGTAGTTTTAATTTTTCTGCAATAGTTCCTAATGACAATCCTAATATAAATATTAGGGCTAAACTTGTTAACATAATATACTCCTTTCAAAATAAAAAAATGAACATATAATAATTTGCTTATTCCGTCGCTCTCTACAAGTCATCACAAACTATTATACTTTCCTAAACATTAAAAAAGCTGATGATTTCTACGACAAAAAAAGTCGTAGAAGTCATCAGCATTAAATTGCGGTTTTGATTTTAATCTTGGGAGAACTTCATTCCCTATATTAAATTATAATTAAATATAATAAGTATGTCAATTTTTTATTTCTCTAACATTCCACTTTATAAACATTACTACAAATATACTAAAAATAAAAGTTAGTAATAATATTTTATAAGTATCAAGATTAATATCTATTAATTGTCCATATATTAATTGTCCTGGTGCTACACTTGCTGTTGCTACAGCTGTAGAAAAAGCACTTACTTTTCCTAGCATATCTTCTTTAACTTCTCCTTGAATAAAAGTTAATGATACTATATTGGATAGTGATAATGATAACATTATACCAAGGCCTCCAATTGAATAAAGAGCTAAAACAACATATTTATTTTCAATACTTAAATAAGTGGCAATTGCCATAATTATAATTGCTATTATCATAGGATACATTGTTTTATGTATTTTCCCTATCTTAAATCTTTTAGGCCTTAAAGTTATTAATAATCCGCCTATTATCATTCCTAAAACAAATATTGCTTCTATAAATCCATATATACTAGAAGACATATTTAGTTTAACTTTAATAAAATATGGAGATAAAACACTTAGTATTGGTACTACAAAAATATTAGTCATAGCATAAGAAGCTATAATCCCTAAAACAACTTTCTTTTTCTCTTTTAAATAAATAAAACTTTTTTTCATTTCTTTAAGAGAATTCAAAATTGGATTTACAAACTTTTCTTTAACCTCTAAATCTGGAATATCTAAAAACCATTCTAAAATAGCTGATATTAAAAAACTTATAGCATTTATTATTACTATTATTTTTATTCCAACAAAACTATATAACAAGCCTCCTATTATTGGACCAACTATATTAACTATAGATCCCACTTGCTGAATTATTCCATTAGCAGATGCTAATTTTTCTTTTTCAACAATTTGCGGAATGCAAGCTATAACTGAAGGACTATATAAAGTATATACAACAGATAAAATAAACATAACAATAGTAACTATTATTTCATTATCTCTTCCACTTAATAATATAGTTGAATATATACTCATTAAAGCAGCACTAAAAACATCAAGATATATCATTATCTTTTTTCTGTTAACTGTATCAGCTAAAAAGCCTGCAATTGGTGCAAATAATATATAAGGAATAGTTGAAATTGCAAGTATTGTTGAAAACACAGCTGCACTTCCTGTTAAATCTAAAATATATAAAGACATACTAAATCTTTGAATTGCATTTCCAAACAAAGATATTATCTGTCCAATAACTACTATAATAAAATTTTTATTTTTCATTTTTCACCTTTATCAATTCATAATCTACACAAATTGGATATTTATTATTATCACTTAATTGTAATTTAGCATCTATTCCATAAATCTCCTTTAAACTTTCCTTTGTAATAACTTCCTTAGGTTCTCCTTCACAAATAACTTTTCCATTTTTAAGCCCTATAATATTATTAGCAAATCTACAAGCGTTATTTAGTTCATGTAAAACAATTACTACAGTAATCTTTTTTTCTTTATTTAACTTTTCTAATATTTCAAGAACTTCAAGTTGATAAGACATATCTAAATAGGTTGTTGGCTCATCTAGCATAATAATATCTGTTTCTTGTGCTAAAGTCATAGCAATCCAAGCTCTTTGCCTTTGACCTCCAGATAAATTTTCAATTTCCCTATTTTCAAAATCCTTAAGACCTGTTTCTTCTATTGCCCAGTCAATAATCTCTTTATCATGGATATTTAATCCACCAATAAGCTTTTGATGAGGGAACCTTCCGTAAGATACTAATTCTTTTACAGTTATACCACTAGGACATACTGGTCCTTGAGGTAAAAATGCAACTTGAGTAGCTATAATTTTTTCTTTTTGTTTTTTTATATTTTTTTCATTTATAAAAATTTCACCTTTTTTAGGTTTTATAATTCTAGCTATACTTTTAAGAATAGTTGATTTTCCACAACCATTTGCTCCAATTATGATGCTTATTTTACCCTTCGGAATAGAGAGATTCATTTCTGGAATTATAATATTATCTTCATAGGATACGACTAATTCTTTTACACTAATAGCTTCCATTTACTTCTCCTTCATCATTAAATAAATAAAATATGGTACTCCAAGTATTGAAACTGTAATCCCTACCGGTATTTCAATTGGAGAGAATAGATTTCTTGAAACTGCATCTGCTAAAAGAGTTATAATTACACTTATAAAAGCTGATATAATAACAAACTTTTTATGATATGATCCAACTAGCTTTCTAGCAATATGAGGTGATATTAACCCTATAAATCCTATATTTCCTGCAAATGCAGTAGCACACCCTGCTAAAATAACAGAGTAGCTTAAAAATTTTATTCTTTCTTTATTTAAGTTAAGTCCAAGAGCTATTGCATGCTCATCTGATAAATTTAATACATCTAACTTTTTATAATTTATTATAACCAAGGTAAACATAAATGCAATTATCGGCACAATTATTTTTGCATAATTCCACCCTGCTCCCCAAAGACTACCTGAAGTCCAAATTAGAACTCTATTATAATCTCCAACTCCTCCTCTAAAAGTAAAAAAGGTAATAAAGGCATTTAACCCTCCATTTATAGCAATACCAATCAATAATAATCTTTTAGGCTTTATTCCATATTTACTTCCAGATAAAAGATAAATTAAAACTGCTGTAATCGCTGCTCCAAATATAGCCATTATAGGAAGTACATAAACAGATAATTTCCCAAGCTCACTATAATAATCTGCTGTTTGCATAGATATAAATAATACAGCTGCTACTGCAGCCCCTGCATTAATCCCTATAATTCCTGTATCCGCTAAATCATTTTTTGTAATAGTTTGAAGAATAGCTCCAGCTGTTGACAAGGCAACAGCTACAGAGATTCCAACTAACATTCTTGGAAGTCTAAGATTTAATATAGCTGCATTTTGTAGTTTCGATCCTTTTCCCATTAAAGTTTTAACTACGTTTATAGGTGATATTTCATATGTACCCCAGCATAAATAAAGAACACAAGAAAGTAATAATATAAATAATAATATTAAGCTTGTTATTTTAAACTTATTCTTTTTCATTTATGCCCTCTCCCTTCTTGCAATTATTATAAAGAATGGAACTCCTATTAAGGCAGTAAACACTCCAATTGGTGCTTCATATGGGGCATAAACCATTCTTGCTGCTATATCTGAATAAGTTAAAAGTACAGCCCCCAGTAAGAAAGAGCATGGAATATTTTTTCTATAATCTTCTCCTAATATTCTCCTTACTATCTGTGGTACTATAAGACCTACAAATCCTATATTCTTTCCTACTGCAACAGCTGCTGCACACATTGGTATCATTAAAATTAAAGTTATAAATCTTATTCTATTTGGCTTTTCTCCAAGACCAATAGCTATATCGTCACCAAGACTTAGGATATTTATTTTCTTTGATAATACCATTGCTATTATTAAACCAATTGATCCAACTATAGAAACCAACTTAAAATCATACCAATTTACATTTCTAAATCCACCTGAAACCCAAAATGCAATAAATTGTGATCTATTAGATAATAATCCTACTATAGTTGTCAATGAAATAAAAAATGTACTCATAGCTGTTCCTGCTAAAAGTATTTTTGTAATTGAACTATTATTTGCTTTTCTTGATATAAATCCTATTACTATAAATCCACTAAATATTGCTCCAATTAAAGATGCTATCATAACATTTGTAGTATTTATTGAAATTCCAATAGCATAGAATATTGCTATCACTAATGTGGCACCTTGACTTACACCAAGTAAAGATGGTTCTGCTATAGGGTTTCTTGTAACCCCTTGAATCATTGATCCTGTTACTCCCAAAATACCCCCTGCGAATAATACACAGAGGGCTCTAGGAATACGGACATCTCTAATTAACATAAGTTCAAGAGTTTCACTATAGTTAAATATACTATTCCATATTTCTTTGACTCCAATATTGGATGCTCCTAGACTTATTGCTAGGAAAAACCCAACTATCAGAATAAAAATACTACAAACTACTAAAGTTATTGTATTTTTATTATTTTGTACCATTTAACATTCCCTCTAATTCATCTACAAGTTTATCTCTACCTATTGAACTATATCCTTGTGTAAAGTAAGGTGAAGCTCCTAATTTAATAACCTTACCTTCTTTTATAGCAGGTAGGCTATTCCATATTGTATTTGCTTCAAGAGCAGTATAATCTTCATCATTGCCCATTACAAATATATAATCAGCTTTTATTGAAGCTAATCCTTCATATGTTACAACTGGTAAGCTTATATCACTTTGTTCTGGCATACCTTCTGGTTTTGCAAGATCCATATCCTTATATAAAACATCTCCAAATCCAGCACCGTCAAATACGAAGAATTGACCACCACTAGCTAAAATTGATAAATAAGTTGTGTCTTTACCATAAGTTTCTTTAATTTTATCTCCAGCTTTTGTTGCTTTTTTTTCATAATTTTCTAACCACTTATTAGCAATCTCACCTTTGTTAAATACTTTAGCTAAAGATTTAACATCCTCTTTCCAATTTAATGCTTCTAACTTAATCATTACTGTTGGAGCTATTTCACTTAATTGATCATACATTTTTTCTTGAACTGTTGAAATTACTATTAAATCTGGATCTAAGTTCATAATAGCTTCAACATCCATTGTATCTTGCATGTTATATCCTAATATTTTGGCTCCTTTTAATGTATCTTCTAAATATGAAGGAAATTTTTCGTAATCATATGCATCACTGTTTGCTGTACCTATAACCTTATATCCTAAAATTGATAAGATATCACTGTTACCACTTAGGTCAACAATTTTTTCAGGAGTTTCTGGAATTTCAACATCTCCTCTTACATCTGTAACTGTTATTGTTTTCTTTTCCTTTTCAGAAGTTTGTGCAGTTGAGCATCCAACAAAAAGTGCTGATGCCATACAAATGGCTCCTATTGTTTTTATTAATGATTTATTTTTCATGTTTCATTCTTCCTTTCATTAACTGATATTTATTCTCAATGAAATTAATTCTATATGAATTTCATTCTCATTTCAATCCTTGCACCTAATTTAATTATTTTCACATCCAATATAATTATTTATATTGAATAATATCTTCTTTTCAAATATAATTTATGTCAAGGACATGCTATATTATATTTTTACCTATATCTATAAAGATATACTTTATTTAATAAATGAAATAAGGAGATAATATTATGATTGTTAAATCTAATGAGGAGTTTAGAAATGCTGTTTTTAACAAGCTAGGGTTTATTCCTATAAAAGATAAAAATTATACATTATATAAGAACATAAACAATCCTAACCTTGGCTATTTAATTAACTATGCTAGAGAAGGTTATTATAATTTAGGAATTGCAGACTACACAATTCCAGAGGACTTTTCTATATCTTTTAATAATCCTGAGTTTTTAATGCGTTTTGGCGTAGTCTATACTGGAGTCACAAAATTCAAAATCGAAAATAGTCCTGTTTCCTCTTTTACCCCTTCCTCATTTTTTGTTATGGAAAAAGACTTAAAAGGTATTCAAAGTTGGAAAAAAGGTCAACACTTTCATGGAATCGAAATAACAATACATAGAAAATATTTAGAGGAAGTTATAGCTCCTTACTTCCCTAATATAATTGATTTTGAATATTTTCTTAAAAATCATACATATATTTATCTTCCACTAGAAATAGTAGAAATAATTCATAAGTTACAAAGCTTAACAGATGAAAATTCTTTAAATAGTATTTATCTTGAAAGCAAGATTTTAGAATGTATTGCAATTTTAATAAATGAAGTTACCAATTCTTCTGAAAATGCTTTTACTAATCAAATTAATTATGGAAATATTAATATAGGTAAAAATAGGAGTATTAAATTAACTTCTTCTGATATAAATGCTATTAAAAAGGCTCATGATATTTTATCAGAAAACTATGATAATCCTCCAACCATTGAATCTTTAAGTAAAGTGGTATTTTTAAATCAACAAAAATTAAAAGCTGGATTCTCAAAGCACTATCATATGACAATCGGTGAATATACTAACTCCATACGAATGACTGTAGCTGCAAATTTACTTTCTACAACTGATCTTAGCATAGATGAAGTTTCTAAAAAAGTTGGGTACAATTATTCTGCAAACTTTTCTAAAATGTTTAAAAAAACTTATGGGAAAACCCCTTTAATATTTAGAAAGACAAAGTAAGAAGGTGTCGTTACTAATTTTTAATCAGTAACTACACCTTTTAAAATCTATCTATAATAACTTTTCTTAGATATATATTTATCCAATAACCATAAGGCTAAGGTACTTATTGTAATAGTAATAAAAAATGGTATTGCATTTATAGCTATAAATTTATTTCCATTTAGTAACTTTCTTTAAAATATCATCTACTTTAACTTCTTCCATTCTTTATTATATGTTTTCAAATATTCTTTCTGATACTCTAATTATATCTTCTAATTTTTCTATTTTTTCAGTTTTTTCATTTATAGTTCCAAATCCATATTTAGCATGTACAAAAGGTACTTTAGCAATCTTTGTTGCATTATAATCTCCTTGGGTATCACCTACATATATTGCTTGTTCTATATTATTTCTTTCAACTATAAGTTTTATATTTTCTCCTTTAGAGAGACTTGTTTTACCCGCACTTTCAAAATCCTTAAAGTATTTTTCAAGATTATATAGTTTTAAAAATGTTTCTATATATCCCTCTTGGCAATTACTTACTATGTATAAATCATAGTCTTCATCCAATTTACTTAAAGTTTCTTCTAGTTTTGGATATAAAGTTCCACCAGTTTTTTCTAAATGCTTATCTTCAACAGCACAGCATATCTTCATTATTTCTAAAGCTCTTTCTTTTGGGAGTT
>JARIDB010000005.1 GCA_029257045.1 Clostridium sp. | reverse complement strand
TTCTGGAATAGAAGTATTACGTGGATGTTCAGGAGATATAAAATCTGTACTTCTTAAATGGCTTGATGGATCTCTTGTTGACTCTGGTGACTCTTGCCATGAACATGAATGTAATAACTAAGAAAATCTATTTTTTTTAAATAAGCTAAAATAAAAACTAGTTGGATGATCTTGTTAATAAGATTATTCCAACTAGATTCATATAATAATTCTTTTTAATTATCAATTCTTTTATAGGCTTCCTTAAATAAATCCATAATTACTTTTTACTTTTATATTAGAAGTGTTACATTTATCAAAATAAATACCATTAGAATAAGTATCTATATATTCAATTCTTTCATTATTTTCTACTACTACGTTTTTAGCTTTAACTATTTCTATAGTTCCTTGATAATACTCATCATAAATTGGCAATTCACCTTGACTTGAGCCGTAAACTCTTCCATTAAAGGTTTCTGTATTAGGATTTATTATAGTATTGTTTAAAATAAATATATCTGAGCATGAAGATAAGTAAAAAGCTAGTCTTGGACAATCTATTATAGTGTTGTTTTCAAAAATTATATTATTAAATATTGGATAATCACATCTTCCATCTGGAAGATAAACCCCCATATATATGACAGCCATAATCCACCTATTTAAGTCACAGCTTTCTATAAAGTTATTTCTAAAGACTACATTATTTACTCCAGTTCCTTCTGCCCAACGACTTTCTGCACCAGCTTCAATTTGAATAGCAGCTCCTTGTATTTTATAAAAGCTGTTTCCCTCTATTAACCCATTAGAACCATGAATTAAAATCCCTCTTGCTCTATTTGAATGAAACTTATTGTTTCTTATAATATAATTTTCAGTACAATATCTTCTGTTAAAAATAATAGTTTTTTCATTTAAATTTTCTGGAACTTTATCTTCAAGGTCAATAGTACAGGTTACTTCTTCTTCATTATATTTTACAGACTTAACTTTCGAAGAATATCCAGTTTCACTAAAATCACAATTTCTAAATTCTAATATATCCCCTTCGTAAATAGCATTTCTTTCTTTATCTACTCTTTTTGCTATTATACTTTTATCCCCTATTATTTTAACTCCCATGGAAGTATTATCATGGATATTTATACAATCGTCACCTGCATAACTAAATTCACAATCTTCAATAATGAAATTACCTTGTGAATTTCCTATATGAATACAATCAGCAGAGGTAGTAATAGATCTGCTTGTTCCAGGCCTTCTTACAACTTTACATTTATTAATTATAAAATTATGCAATTTACCTCTACCAACAATTCCACTTCCAGGGCAAGAGTATATTGTTATACTTTCTAAGTTTATATTGTTACTATCTGTTAAATAAATAGCTGTTGATTCGTATTCATAATGCCTAAAGTTATATAGTTGATCTTTTTTTATTCTATCTAAAGTCCAAGTAAAATCAGTGGTATAAAATCTCATTACATTGTTTTGGACTTTTTCCATACCTGTAATAATATTTGACAATTCTCTTACAAGCTTTTCCATATCCTTATTAGACTCTTCATCATCTGATTCAATTATATGATTATTTTTATATGGTCTAAATTCTAATGCACCTTTATTTCCCGGTTTAACTTCCTTTGGATTAAAGGGACCAACTATCTTTATTTCAAAGGAATCTTTAATATTCTTAAATGAAGGAAATTCACAATCAAAATAGCTACCATCCTTTGCTACCTTTATTATTCTTCCAAGACTAGCTAATGGTTCCTTATCCCAATTCCAATCTAAAATTAAATTTTTAATTTCTAATCTTGTGCACTTATGAATGGATATAAACTTATTATCACTAGAAAATATAAATTCAGAACCATTACCATTAATAGTAATATCAGATAAACCATCTAATTTTATTTGTGCTTCTCCCTTATCTAAAGAAGCATTAAAATAGTATTTTCCCTTAGGTATTTCGAGGTTACTAGCTTTAATCTGCTTGCAATAGTCTATTGCTTTTTTTAATGCTTCATAATTACATTTATCTTTTTCTTGTGTAACTCCAAAATCTAGAACATTTACAACAATATAATTTGTATTTTTAGGGTTTTCTACTTTTATATTTTCTAAATCATTTGTTTTTCTTCTTATTATTTCTTGTTTATTTGCCACCATATATTTACCCACCTTCTTTATAATCTTTTATTTAAGTCCAGTTGAAGCTATACTTTCTTTTATTTGATTTGATAAAAAAATAGTTAATAATATAACTGGTAAAATTGTTATAAGTGCTAATCCTAATATAAAGTTTTGCTTTATAGATCCATTATTTGATAAATTATATAATGCAACATTTAATGTCCATAATTCTTGCTTTTCTGTAACCATCCATGCCCAGAAAAAATCATTCCAGTTTGATAGAAACGTTTGAAGAGCTATTATTGAAATAATAGGCTTTGATAAAGGCATACAAATTTTAAAATAGCAATATAAGTTTGAGGCCCCATCAACCTTCGCTGCTTCGAAAAGTTCCTTAGGTAATCTATCAAAGAAGCCTTTATATAGATAAATAAAGAATCCATAAGGTAATAAGAATGGAACCAGTAATGCTCCGTAATTATTATATAATCCCATATCTTTAAACATTGTAAACTGTGGTATCATTATTGATGCAAAAGGAATCATCATAGTTGCTAAAAAGAAAAATAACAATGGATTTGAAATCTTTTTGGGTAACAATCTAGATAAAGAAAATGCCGTTAGTGAACATAATACTGTTTGCGTTAAAATTGCCCATAATATTACTATTACTGTATTCATAACAAAAACTAAGAAGCTATATTGACTAATAGTTTTATTTTGTGAATAAGCGTAAGCTGGTAGTTTATAATAATGTGCAAAGCTTTCTAGTAAAAGAAAATTATTTTTCTTTGCATTTAACCCATTAAAGTCACCTGAGGTTTTAAAATCACCATTTAATAAATTAGCCATTTTAGGTTCAAAGTCACTAGTTCCAAATTTTGAATTATCATAGCTTTCCTTTACTCCGTTTATATTAAAATCATATTTTATATTGTCCATTGCCTTGTTGTATCTATTATTTGTTAAAACAACTTCCTTCTTTATAACAGAATTAGCATAAACTCCAAAATCCCTTTCAAGTTCTAACTCCATTTTATGAGCTCTTGAATAATACACAGTCTTATTATCCTTTACCCCGTAAAATTTCACTTCATAAATAGAATCTCTTTTAAAATCATTAATTGTTGCAAACATGGATAAAACTGTATCTTCCTTTATAGTCTCTAAAAGTTCATCTTCATCATTTCCAATATATTTGTCATAATTTAAAACAATGGAAATACTCTTTGCACTATCTGGTAATATACTTGGAGGCATATCATAAATCTTAACATTATCTTTTAATGAATTACTTGCAATATAAAATAAAGGATATAATATTGCAATGGCAAACAAAATTGTAAATATATATGCAACTACTTTTAATCCTTTATTATTATTTAATTTCCTTTTTCTTTTCATCTCTATCCCTCCCCCTAATTTCTTTCTGATTTATCTAACTTCATTTGGAATATTGTCATTATTGCTATTACTAGAAATAATATCATTGAAGCAGCAGCACCTTTACCATAATCTAAATCTTGCTTAAAGGCATTGTAAATGAAAATACCCATGGAGGTTGATGAACCACTTGGCCCTCCTGATGCAAATTGGTAAGGAGCATCTAATATTTGCATAGCACCAATAACAGCTAATACTAATTGAATTATTATAATGAATATAATATTTGGTAATATTATATGTCTTATTTTTTTAAAACCAGTGCATCCATCAAGTTCAGCTGCTTCAAAAATCTCTGCTGGTATACCTTGAATTGCCGCTGTATACATAAGTACTGCAATCCCTCCACCTATTACCCCTGGGAAAATTATTGCAAATTTCGTTAAATCAGGATTACTAAGCCACAGCTGTGGCTCTGCCCCAAGGAATTTTAGTATTTGATTTGCTAGACCATAATCAGGACTCCAAATCCACTTCCATATAATCACATTAACAGACATAGGAATTAATGCTGTAACTAAATAAATAGTTGTAAATAATTTCTTTCCCTTTAATATTTCATTCAAAAATAAAGCTTGAATTATTGGTATAAAGAAAACTAATGTTAAAGTTAATATAAAAAAAACAAAAGTATTTTTCCAAGCATCCCAATAAAAATGTGTTTGAAATAAATTAGCATAATTTTTGAATCCTATAAATTCTCCTGGTGGATTTATTGCATCATATCTAAATAAAGACATATAAAATGATTTAAATATAGGTATATACCTAAGCCAAAGAGTAAATATTATTCCTGGAAGTAAAAATAAGAAAGGTGAAATTTTTCTCATAACTTTCTTATATTTAATACTTTTCTTTTTAAGAGTATCTTTTTTATTAATTAAACTTTTTTCTTCACATTTAACTAAATTTTCATTTAACATTTTTGTCCTCCCCTATTTGCTAATTTAAATTATCTGATATTATAAGTGTAAGCGATTACTAACACTTATTGAATGTTGTAAATTTAAGAAAAAGGTACTAGCTTTCAAGAACTATCTGTATATATAGAACTCATTTATAATAAAGGTTAAATTTATATACTATATATCAATTTTGAATACCCTTTCAAGAAATATCAATAGTTGATTTTAGATACTATTTATTAATTTACAACCGTTTACATTATATGTTAGTTTTTTATATACTTATTTTATCAAGCAAGATAAAAGTGCATTGATAATTTAAAAGGTATAGGGGGATTTAATATGTTAAGTAAAAAATTAACTAAATTACTTGCTACATTTTTAGTTGTAGGTGTTAGTATTGGCACATTAGCTGGCTGTTCAGGTAAAAATGCTAAGGACTCAACAAGTTCTGATAAAGAAGTAGAATTAACACTTTGGGTTACAAGCAGAGAGCAAGATGACTTTACAGCTAGTGTAGAAAATGAATTTTTAAAAAAGTATCCAAATATCAAACTTAATAAGGTTGTTAAGGAAGGAGATCCAGGTAATGAATTTTACCAAGGAGTTGCAGCTGGGAATGCCCCAGATTTAATAGAAGTCTCCTTTACAATGATGGACAAATATATGAAGGCTGGTATTCTTGAACCACTTAATGACAACATAAGCAAGTGGGATGAAGGGAAAGGCTTATCAAAAAAATATCTAGACATGCTTTCTTTAGATGGAAAAGTATATGGTATTCCATCACAAGTAAATCCAATGTTCTTTGGTTACAATAAGAAGCTATTTGCTGATGCTAGTATTACATCTATCCCAAAAACTTGGGATGAATCTTTAGCTGATGCAAAAAAATTAACTATTCCTGAAAAACAACAAGCAGGTTACGGAATGCTTTCTGCAGAATGGACAGAATGGTTCTTCCAATATTATGTGTGGCAAGCAGGTGGAGATTTAACTAAACAAAATTCTGATGATACCTTATCTTTAACTTTTACAGATCCAGCAGTTATAAAAGCTGCAGAATTTTATCAAACTTTAATAAAAGAAAAGGTAATTCAATCAGATTTAACTTTAAAATTTAATGATTTAATTCCTCAATTTGCAGCAGGTAAAATTGCTATGATGCCTTTTGCTGGTGACTGGGTAAGCTGGGCAACAAGCCTTGGTATGAATCCTAATGATATTGGTCTTGCTTTATTCCCTGCTGGTCCTTCTGGAAAACGTACAACAGCTATTGGTGGAAATTCAAGAGTTATAAATGCTAAAACAACTTCTGAAAAGAAAGATGCTGCATTTAAATATATAAGTTTTTATGAAAGTAAAGAAGAAAAAACTAAATTCTATAAAAATATTGAAAGTAAGGGTGTTGTAAATCCTGTAATTATCCCAAGAGATGATTTATCTTTAGGTGATATAGTTAAAATACCAGAAGAATATTCAAAAGTATTAAATGATGTTCAAGATGAAGGAAGACTTGAATTCTATGGAAAAGCTACTGTTGCTTCTTATATAGATAAGGCAGTACAAAAAGTAATTTCCGATCCTACTGCTGATCCTACTAAGGAATTTAAAAATTCTCAAGATTTAGCTGAAAAAGAAGTATTAGAAAAGTTTAATAAGGATATTAAAGCTACTAAATAATTATAAATAAAAAAACTCTAGATTATAAGTAATTTACTATTAATCTAGGGTTTTAATTTATTTTATGGTACAATTTTACTATACTATATTTTATTGGAGATTAAAGATGTTTAAAATATTTCAATATAAATCTAACCTATTAAATAAAGTTATTACACGCTTCAGAAACGTTTATATTTTAAAGAGACTTCTTATTTCTTTTCTAATTGTTATTTTAGTACCTACTATTATAATTGCAACATCTAACTACAGAACTTATTCTAAAGAAATGGAAAGCACTATTACATATTATTTAGAACTTTTAACAGAAAATATATATGAAATACTATTAACTGATATGGAACATTATGAGAAGTTATCTTATAAAGTTTATAAAGATGAATATATTTCCTCTCTACTTAATGAAAACGAAAAGATATCTTTAAATAAAAATGCAACTCTAGAAGATAAATCTAAGTATGAGAAAAATAAAACAATAATAAATAATATGCTTTTTGCTTTAACTTCAGAAAATGAATATGTAAGCAATGTCCAAATCATAACACCCTATGACCAATATACTCAAATTAGCCAAGATGGAAGAAAAAAAGGTGCAATAATTTCAAATTTAAATGTCTTTAGAAATTTACCTGAATACAATGAGGCTATAAATAATAATGGTTATCCTCTTTGGTTTGATCAACCTCAAAAGCAAACTCTCTTCCTAAATCAAAGCAATAATAGTCAAATTATCTTTAATCACATTAGTATGTCTAGGTCCTTAATAGATTTTCATACAGGTAAAACCTTAGGTGTTATACATATGAATATAGATTTAAGATTTTTAATAAATATAAAAGGGATTAAATTTGATAATAAAGGTAACATTTTATTTATGTCAAAGGATGGAGCTTTAATGTCTCTTAATGAAAACGTTAAGACTCCTGCAATTTCACAAGAATCTGAAATCGCGGAAAAAATATACTCTACGTCTTCTGGCTCTTTAACTGAATATATAAATGATAAGCCTTATTTAATATACTTTAAACAGTTACCTAATTCTCCCTATTACCTTATTTATATAATAGATAAGTTATCTATTTTTAGTAGCAGTAAAACTATATTTAAGTTAAACTTTAATGTTTTACTTATATGTACCTTTCTAGCTCTTATAATAGCTTATATAGTTACTTTAAGTATTATTATTCCTTTAAATAAGCTAAAGAAAAACATGGACAAAGCTGCTAGAAAAAATTTGAATGTATTTTATGATGATAATTCAAACGATGAAATAAGTAATTTAGGTAATAATTTTAATAATATGATAGGCGATATTGAATCTTTAATTGATAATTTATATAAAGCTGAAATTAATGAAAAAACCTTAAACTTTAGAAAGAAAAATGCTGAATTAAACGCCTTACAAATGCAAATTAATCCTCATTTTTTATATAACACCTTAGACTTAATTAGATGGGAATCAATGTACGAAGTAAATGGTGAAAGTAAAGTAAGTAATATGATAGAAGACTTTTCTAAGCTACTTAGATTAAGTGTAAAAAAGGGCAATGACCTTGTTCCTGTATCCGAAGAAATTAATCATATACAAGCTTATTTAAAGGTTATAAATTATAAATATACTAATAAGATTCTATTAAAAACTAATTTTAATTTTGATATTTCACTATATAAAATCTCAAAGTTAACCTTTCAACCTTTAGTAGAAAATTCAATTGTACATGGTTTTGTAAACAATATATTAAATAAAACTATAGAAATTAGCGGTTCAATAGTTAATGATAAAATATTAATAACTATTAAAGATAATGGTATAGGTATGGAAGAAGATAAATTAAATGAAGTTAAAAACAATTTAAATAGTAAAACTATAATTACTAATAAAATAGGTATTTGTAATGTTAACGAAAGAATTAAACTTTATTCAAGTGATAATTTTGGTTTAAGTGTTTATAGCAAATATGGTGAAGGGACAATTACAACTATTACCTTCCCTACTACTATTGATATTAACTCAGTATCTAAGGAGGATCTATATGTATAAATTGTTAATTATAGATGATGAAGAAATTGTAGTAAATGGTTTAAAAAAATTTGTTAATTGGGAAGCTCTTGGTTATGAAGTTGTAACTAGTTGTACTTCCGTTGATGAGGCTGAAATAATATTAAAGAAAGATAAGATAGATGTTGTGTTAACTGATATAAATATGCCTATTAAATCTGGCTTTGATTTACTTGAAATTTTATGTACAAGCTTTCCTTCTGTAAAGTCTATAATATTAAGTGGCTATGAAGATTTTGCTTATGCTAAAAAGGCTCTTAAGTTTGGTTGTTTTGATTATCTAACAAAGCCTGTTAATTTTAGTGAATTAACTGAAATGTTTGAAAAATTACGACAAGTTCTTGATTCAGAAAAAAATAGTGAAACTACCACTATGGATTATATTAATATAAAACAAAATATATTGTTAAATAACATATTATGCGGTTATATGAAGCCTAGTGCTTTAGAAAACTTTAATAATATAAAACTAATAAATGAACCTTATTTTATTATAAGATTAAATATTAATTATAATATTAACCAATATAATGATTTTGTTAGTATTCAAAACATTATTTATCGTAATTTAAATGAAATATTAAATAGATTTAGTAACTTTTATTATATTGTTGAAAATATAAAGGATTTATCTGTAATAGTTTATCCAAAAAGTAAGCATTTAAGTTTATCTAATGAACTATTTAAGTTATGCAAAAATATCTTAGATTCAACCTTTACTAAAGTAAATATAGGTATAAGTAATATAGATAGCAATATTAATAATATTTCCTCGCTATACGAAAACAGCAATCTTGCACTTCAACAAAGCATTAATAAAAATGAAATTTCAGTATTAAACTTTAATGATTTAAATGATTTAAAAGATGTATTTATTCCATTAAGTTCTGTAGAAAAGCAAAAATTTATTGAATACTTATCTACTCTTAATACAGATGGTTTTATATCTTATTCAAAAGATTTATTAGATAAAACTTCTACTAATTTAATCCTAGGAAATAATGAACTTTATTCTCTTGCTATCGAACTTATTATAATTACTTGTAATTATATTTCTAACTTTAGTTTTGAGAAAAAATTCAAATTTAAAATAGAAGACTTTACAAAGGATCTTCTGAAAAATAGAACTAAAAGCACTATAATAGATTTTACTTTAAACACTCTTTATAGCTTCTCTAATAAGCTAAATGCCATTATTGCTTCTTGTAGTAATAACATTATAGATAGTGCTATTTTATTTATAAATCGAAATTATTGGAAGGATATCAGTTTAAATACTTTATCAGATGTATTATATATTCATCCTATTTACTTAAGTAGACTATTTAAAGAAAAAACTGGTCAAAATTATATTAAATATTTAACAGATATTAGAATAGAAAAGGCTAAGGCTTTATTAAAGGATAGAAATTTAAAGATTTATTCAATTACAGAACTCGTTGGATATGAAAGCCCTAAATATTTTAGTAAGGTTTTTAAAGAAATCGTAGGCCTAACTCCTAAGGAATATAGAGATAGCTTAAATTAAATAAAATTGGTAGGCTACTTTAATTTATCTAATATGAAATCATCATAGTCTACCACCTTATTTTATAAGGGAAATTACTTTATTAAATTTAAATTACCAAGTTAAAGTATTTTGTGTAACTATATCTTTATATCTTATATAAGATATTAATTTACAGTCTTCTGAAAAATTATTAAGGAAATATAATAATTCTTCTTCCAACTCTTCAATGGAATCAATATTTCCAGTTAAATATTCTTCTAATCTATAGCTTGTTGAATCTAACCTAGCTTTAATTCCTCCAAGCCTTATATCAATTACTTCAAAGCCTTGACCCTTACATTCTTTATACCATAGCTTTCTATAACTATTATGAAAATCATCTAATCTTCTTATCAATTCTTTTAAAATATAAACTTGTATATTTTTAAGTTCTTCCTTCTCTTTATTTAAGTAAGCTTTTCTTAAATTAATTCCTATTTCTGCTTTTAACTCTAAGAAGCTACTTAATTTTGAAAAGGTTAAATACATTTCTTTATACTCTTCTGTTTTTGCAGATATCTTTTCATACTCTTTTGCTAATTTATTATAATGTGAATTTAACTCTAATCCTTCAATATGCTTATCAAATGCTCCTAATAATATATCTTGATAAGTTAAATATTTTGATGGATTCGCTTCCTTTAAATTAGGATTTTTAACTGTTGGAACTAAATCTAGCTTCTCTAATGCAAAGAAATCCTCCATTGATAAACCTGTTAAAAATTCACATCTACTATTTAACCAATAATCGTCCACTTCTTCATAGTAACTATGCTCTGCAAAAAGCATTAACCCTAATAAGGACACATTTAATGGAGCTTCTGAGCCATCATCTCCCCATAAGGTTACAATTACTTCATTTATATTTTTAGCCTTGCATAGCTTTAAGGCAGCATTAGTTGTTGAAAATGTTTTCGAATAAGTAGGCGCATACCCAAGCCATCTCCAAGATCCACCTGCAAATATTATATTGTTATTAAAGCCTTCTCTAATTTTTAATAATTTTTCATATACCTCTTCATCAGAATTATAGTAATCCCAGTAAACTAAGCTTACTTCCTTAGGAATATTACTTCTAATTTCTTCTGTTATAACTGTATCTAAATCATAATAATTTCCATTTGGTGCACCAGCTCTAAAAAACATATCATCCCACATCATTGGTTTAAAATTATATTTCTTACAAATTTCATTTACAATATTTAAATGCTCAATCATTAACTCGTGGTGTGATTTATATCCATTTTTATTAATAGATTCACCTCTTCCTAAATCAAAGGCTTCATCCATACCAATATGAATATTATTACTTCTAAATACTCCCCTAAGAGTTGAAATCATTGCTTCAATAAATTTATATGTCCTTTCTTCACCTACTAAAAGAACATCTGATGTATCTCTAAAATCCTTTGCATATTCATATTTTAAAGTTTGCTTTAAATGTGCAAGAGTTTGAATGCATGGAATTAATTCAATACCTAGTAAATAAGCATAGTCATCGATTTCTTTTAATTCAGATTTAGTATATTTACCTCTTAAATATCCAAAATATTCATATCCATCAATTTCATAGGTATCTTCAGTATATAACATAAATCTTGAATGCCCCATTAAAGCAACCTTTACTAATAATTTTTTAATTTCTTCTACTTTATATACTGCATTTCTTGAAACATCAATCATGGTTCCAACTGATTGTATTATAGCTTTTTCATTAAGCTCAAAATTTTCTTTTCCTTCTTTTATAAACTGAGCGTACAAGCTTAAAGCTCTAAATAAATGATTTCTATTTTTATATTTTATATAATTTTCTTTGCCATATATTATTTCTATATCATTAATAGAATTTTCTCCAAGAATAGCAAATTCTATTGATTCATTTTCATATAAAAATTCTATATTGATTATTTTCCTTACATCTCTTAGGACACTTTTTATTTCTTCGCTTAATCCATTATAATTCATTTATTTCCTCCTTAAAAAGCCAAAACTTATTTATTTATTTATTTATTTATTTATTTATTTATTTAAGTTATTAATTTTCTAATCTTTCTTTTATAAATTCATCAATGTTAACAATTACATCATTAAGTCCACCGTTTACCTTAATAGGATGTATGGTTGTCATTTCTCTTTTTTCTTCATTGGGTTCTAATACAGCTACTACATTTACAACTTCTGGATTATTAAGTATATATTTTGAATATACATCCTTTCCGCGAGCTCCAGCACCTACTAATACCACATTGATTTTACTCATAAAATCTCCCCTTTTGGTTTAATACTTAAATTATATAACTTTAAAAATTAATATATTAGTATCATTTTCAACTTTTCATCCTAATTTATTAAGATGTTTAAAAGCCTATAGGAGTACGAGTATTAAATAATTCTGGAATAGAAGTATTACGTGGATGTTCAGGAGATATAAAATCTGTACTTCTTAAATGGCTTGATGGATCTCTTGTTGACTCTGGTGACTCTTGCCATGAACATGAATGTAATAACTAAGAAAAT
>JARIDB010000131.1 GCA_029257045.1 Clostridium sp. | reverse complement strand
ATAACTCAAGTAGCTATGGATGAAGGATTAAGATTCGCTATAAGAGAAGGCGGAAGAACTGTAGGATCAGGAGTTGTTACTACAATATTAGGATAATATTTTTATTATAATATTTTAGATAATGATTTTAAATAAATCAATTAAAGAGAGTATGGGGACGCCTATACTCTCTTTTAATTAGAAAGTATTGTTTTAGGATATAATAATAAAGTAAACTTTTAAAATGATGAATAATAAATATAAATATAAATTATTATAAAAATATGTTGATTAAATTCTAATTTACATATAAAATATTATCAGTGATAAAAGATACATATTAAATTAAAAAAAACTCTTGAAAAACATATGCAACCATAGTATAATATAGAAGTTGCATAGCGAACAGCGATGAATCAAGAGGTTGCCGGACTTCCGGGTTAATTCTTGATGAGTATGTTAGGATCTAGAATCCAACGACAGTTTGTTAAATAAACGTGGTGAAAACATGAAACACCAGGAACAGTTTATAGAACAAAAGCTGTTGTGCGTTAGAAGTAAAGCGTACATGAAAAGGAGGGAAATTAAATGGCAAAACAAAAAATAAGAATCAGATTAAAGGCTTTTGATCATAATATATTAGATCAATCTGCAGAGAAAATTGTTGAAACAGCTAAGTCTACAGGAGCAAAGGTTTCAGGACCAGTTCCACTACCAACAGAAAAAGATATTATTACAGTATTAAGAGCTGTTCACAAATACAAAGATTCTAGAGAGCAATTCGAAATAAGAACACACAAGAGATTAATCGATATAGTTAACCCATCACCAAAAACAGTTGATGCGTTAATGAGATTAAACTTACCAGCTGGTGTTGATATCGAAATAAAACTATAATCAAAAAACAATAAACAATTTGAACGGTTAAGACTGCGATGCAGTCCGCTGATGCGTTTAGGAGGTGTAGATACATGAAAAAAGCTATATTAGGAAAGAAAATTGGTATGACACAAATTTTCGATGAGAATGGTAAGGTTGTTCCAGTAACAGTAGTAGAAGCTGGCCCATGTGTTGTTGTTCAAAAGAAAACTATCGAAAAGGATGGTTATGACGCAATACAAGTTGGTTTTGGCGAAATTAGAGAAAAACTAGTTAATAAGCCTAAAAAAGGACACTATGCAAAAGCAGGAGTTTCTTTAAAAAGAAGACTTAAAGAATTCAGATTAGAAGATTGTTCAACTTATGAAGTTGGTCAAGAAATTAAGGCTGATGTATTTATAGTTGGAGAAAAGGTTGATGTATCTGGAATATCTAAAGGTAAGGGATTCCAAGGAGTTATAAGAAGATGGAATGCAACAAGAGGACCTATGACTCATGGATCTAAGTTCCATAGAGCAGTTGGTTCAATGGGAGCTTCATCAGATCCTTCAAGAACTTTTAAAAACAAACATATGCCAGGTCATATGGGAGTTGTTAATACAACAGTAATAAACTTAGAAGTAGTAAAAGTTATAGCTGACAAAAACTTAATACTAATTAAGGGTGGTATCCCAGGACCTAATAAAGGTACAGTAGTAATAAGAAACGCAGTTAAAGCTTAATTGTGTAGAAAGGAGGAAACAGGATGCCTAAAGTAGGATTATTTAATCAAGAAGGAAAACAAGTTGGAGATATCCAATTAAATGATAATGTATTCGGAGTAGAAGTTAATCAAGATGCACTACATCAAGTAGTTGTCGCTTTATTAGCTAACAAGAGACAAGGAACTCAATCAGCTAAGACAAGAGCTGAGGTTAGAGGGGGCGGAATTAAGCCTTGGAGACAAAAAGGAACTGGTAGAGCAAGACAAGGTTCAATCAGAGCACCTCAATGGATCAAAGGTGGTATAGTATTCGCACCAAAACCAAGAGATTACAGAGTATCAGTGCCAAAAAGCATGAGAAAAGTAGCAATGAAATCAGCATTAACTAGTAAAGTTCAAGAGAACGAAATATTAGTTTTAGAATCATTAGGATTCGATGCACCAAGAACTAAATCAATGGTTGAGGTATTAAGAGCTTTAGATATTAAAAAAACTTTAATAATAACAGCTGAATCAAACGATACTTTATACAAATCAACTAGAAACATAGCTGACGTTAAAATAATGCCAGTAAACAACATCAATGTTTATGATTTATTGAAATTTGAAAAGTTAATCATAACTAAGGATGCTGTATCAAAAATTGAGGAGGTGTACGCATAATGACAAGCTACGATATAGTTAGAAAGCCTGTTATCACTGAAAAAAGTATGACTGCTATGGCAGACAAAAAGTACACTTTCATAGTTCAAATTAATTCAAACAAGGTTCAAATTAAAAGAGCTATTGAAGAAGTTTTTGGCGTTAAAGTTGAAAATGTTCAAACAATGAGAACTATGGGAAAAACTAAGAAAATGGGCGTACATGTAGGAAAAAGAGCAGACTTCAAGAAAGCTATAGTTACTTTAACTGAAGATAGCAAAGACATAGAATTCTTTGAAGGAATGTAATAACGCTATTAAAGCGTATTATTGGTACATAAGTACCAGAAAAGCTTAAGTTAGGAGGGAATTCACATGGCAGTTAAAAAGTTTAAACCAACTACCCCATCAAGAAGAGAAATGACTATGCCGACTTTTGAAGAAGTTACAACTAGTTCACCAGAAAAATCACTTCTTGTTTCATTAAAGAAAAGTGGTGGTAGAAATGCTCAAGGTAAAATTACTGTTAGACACCGTGGTGGTGGAGCTAAGAGGAAATATAGAATAATAGATTTCAAGAGAAATAAGGATGGTGTTCCTGCAAAAGTTGCAACAATAGAATACGATCCAAATAGAACAGCATACATTGCTTTAGTAGTATATGCAGACGGGGATAAGAGATATATAATTTCACCAGCTGGATTAAAGGTTGGAGATATTATAGTATCAGGACCAGATGCTGATATTAAAGATGGAAATGCATTACCATTAAGAAATATACCTATAGGTACTTTTATTCATAATGTTGAATTGCAAGCTGGAAAAGGTGCTCAAATGGTAAGATCAGCAGGTACAACTGCTCAATTAATGGCTAAAGAAGGAAATTATGCTACTTTAAGATTACCTTCAGGAGAAATGAGATACGTTAGAATCGAATGTAGAGCTACAATCGGACACGTTTCAAATTCTACAAACGGTATTATCAATATTGGTAAGGCTGGAAGAAAGAGACACCTTGGATGGAGACCAACAGTTAGAGGATCTGTAATGAACCCTAATGATCACCCTCATGGTGGTGGTGAAGGTAAATCACCAATCGGTAAACCAAGTCCAGTTACTCCTTGGGGTAAACCAGCACTTGGATACAAGACTAGAAAAACTAAGAAGTATTCAAATAGATTCATAATAAAGAGAAGAAACGATAAGTAGCATGAAGAGAAGAGATTCTCTTCGCAGCTTGTCATCCTAAAGATTATGAAGGGAGGCAAATTATAGTGAGTAGATCAATAAAAAAAGGACCTTTCGTACAAGAAGGACTTTTAAAGAAAATAGAAGAAATGAATGCTAGTGGAGACAAAAAGGTTGTTAAGACTTGGTCAAGAAGTTCAACAATTTTTCCACAAATGATTGGACACACAATTGCTGTTCATGATGGAAGAAAGCATGTTCCAGTTTTCATTAGTGAAGATATGATTGGACATAAACTTGGTGAGTTCGTATTAACAAGAACTTACAGAGGTCATGACTACGATGAAAAATCTGCTAAAAAAAGAAAGTAATCCGAGAAAGGAGGAACATAAATGGAAGCTAGAGCTATAGCTAAATATGTTAGAATATCTCCAACTAAAGTAGGAGTAGTTCTTGATTTAATAAGAGGAAAAAATATTCAAGAGGCTTTTGCTATCTTACAATATACTCCAAAAGATGCAGCTGTTACTATAAACAAAGTTTTAAAGTCAGTTGTTGCTAATGCAGAAAATAATCATGAAATGGATGTTGAAAGATTATATGTAGCAGAAGCATATGTTGGTGCTGGTCCAACTCTGAAAAGATTTAGACCAATGGATCACGGTAAAGCATTTAGAATTAACAAAAGAACAAGTAATATTACACTTGTAGTTAAAGAAAGAGCTTAAAAAGAAGGAGGGAAATCAAGTGGGTCAAAAAGTAAATCCTCATGGACTTAGAGTCGGAGTTATCAATGGTTGGAATGCTAAATGGTATGCAAACAAAAAAGATTTTGCTAACAATTTAATTGAAGATAACAAAATAAGAACATTTGTTAAAAAAGAACTTTTTTCAGCTGGAATTTCAAAGATTGAAATAGAAAGAGCTTCTAAAAGAGTTAAATTAAATATATACACTGCTAAACCAGGAGTTGTAATAGGCAAAGGTGGATCAGGAATTGAAGCATTAAAAGTTAAACTTTCAAATGTAGTTAGTAATAAAAATTTATTAATTAACATAGTTGAAGTTAGAAACTCTGAAGCTAATGCTCAATTGGTTGCAGAAAATATAGCTGCACAATTAGAAAAGAGAGTTTCATTCAGAAGAGCTATGAAACAAAGCATTCAAAGAGCTATGAGACTTGGAGCAAAAGGTGTTAAAACTGCTTGCGCTGGTAGATTAGGTGGAGCTGAAATAGCTAGAACTGAACAATATCACGAAGGAACAATTCCACTACAAACATTAAGAGCTGATATCGATTATGGATTTGCTGAAGCAGACACAACATACGGTAAAATTGGAGTTAAAGTTTGGGTGTATAATGGAGAAGTTCTTCCAACTAAAAAAGTAGAAAAGAAGGAAGAAAGTAACGCGTAAGAAAGGAGGAGTTAGTCATGTTAATGCCTAAAAGAGTTAAGCATCGTAAGGTACAACGTGGTAGAATGAAAGGAAAAGCTACTAGAGGTAATTTCCTTGCATATGGAGATTTTGGTATTCAAGCTACAGAGTGCGGTTGGATAAAAAGTAATCAAATCGAAGCTGCCAGAATTGCTATAAACAGATATATTAGAAGAGGTGGAAAACTTTGGATAAAGATTTTCCCAGATAAGCCAGTTTCTTCAAAACCAATCGGTACAAGAATGGGATCTGGTAAAGGAGCTCCAGAGTTCTGGGTAGCAGTAGTTAAACCTGGTAGAGTTCTATTTGAATTATCAGGAGTTAACGAAGAAGTTGCAAGAGAAGCTATGAGACTTGCATCACACAAACTTCCTGTAAAGACTAAGTTCGTTACAAGAAAAGATTTTGAGGAAATGGGTGGTGAAGAATAATGAAGGCTGAACAATTAAAAGAATTAAGAACAGGTAATCCTCAAGATTTAAAGGTTAAACTAAATGACCTTAAGGCTGAATTATTCAACTTAAGATTCCAATTAGCTACAGGCCAATTAGAAAATCCTATGAGAATTAAAGAAGTAAAGAAATCTATAGCCCAAATCAAAACCATCATTAGAGAAGAAGAGATTAGGGCTTTCGAACAGTAAAAGCTGAAAGGAGGTAACTCTTTATGGAAAGAGGATTAAGAAAAAAAAGATTAGGTAGAGTTGTTTCAGATAAAATGGAGAAGACTATTATAGTCGCTGTTGAAACTAAAGTTAGACATCCGTTATATGGAAAAACTATAAAAAAGACAACAAAATTTAAAGTTCATGATGAAAATAATGAAGCTAAAATAAATGATAAAGTTTCAATTATGGAAACTAGACCATTATCTAAAGATAAGAGATGGAGACTTGTTGAAATAATTGAAAAAGCTAAATAGGCTTTAAGTCTGAAAGGAGGGTTATTCAATGATACAACAGCAAAGTAGACTAAAGGTAGCTGATAACTCAGGCGCTAAAGAAATTATGTGTATTAGAGTTCTAGGCGGATCAAAAAGAAAGTTCGGTAACATTGGAGATATAATAGTTGCTAGCGTTAAAAGTGCAACACCAGGCGGAGTTGTTAAAAAAGGAGACGTAATAAAAGCTGTTATAGTTAGATCAGTTAGAGGATTAAGAAGAGCTGATGGTTCATACATTAAGTTTGATGAAAATGCAGCTGTTATCATAAAAGATGATAAGCAACCAAGAGGAACTCGTATCTTCGGACCAGTTGCTAGGGAGCTAAGAGATAAGGAATTTAACAAGATATTATCATTAGCACCTGAAGTTCTATAATAGAGGAGGTGTCTCATTTGAAGGTACATGTTAGAAAAAACGACACAGTTGTAGTTGTTTCTGGTAAAGATAAAGGAAAAACTGGTGAAGTTCTAAAAGTAAGTCCTAAGACAGGTAAAATTATCGTTCAAGGAGTTAATATAGTTAAGAAGCACCAAAAGCCAACTAAAGCTAATGCTCAAGGTGGAATAATTGAAAGAGAAGGAGCTGTATATAGCTCAAAAGTTATGTTATACTGCACAAAATGCAAAAATGCTACTAGAATTAGTAACAAAATCTTAGAAGACGGTACTAAGGTAAGATTATGCAAGAAATGTGGAGAAACATTTTAATACTGAAAGGAGGTACTAATTATGACAACAAGACTTCATGAGAAGTATTTAAAAGAAGTAGTCCCAGCTATGATTGAAAAGTTCGGATACAAAAATATAATGGAAATTCCAAAGCTAGAAAAGATTGTTATTAACATGGGTGTTGGTGAAGCTAAAGAAAATCAAAAGATTTTAGAAGCAGCAGTTAACGATCTAAGTATAATAGCAGGTCAAAAACCTATATTAACAAGAGCTAAGAAGTCAGTTGCTAACTTCAAGTTAAGAGAAGATATGGCAATCGGATGTAAAGTAACGCTAAGAAAAGTTAATATGTATGAGTTTGCAGACAAGTTAATGTCAATAGCTTTACCAAGAGTTAGAGACTTTAGAGGTGTGTCAAGCAAAGCTTTTGATGGAAGAGGAAACTATTCTCTAGGTATTAAAGAGCAGTTAATATTCCCAGAAATAGAATACGATAAAATCGATAAGGTTAGAGGAATGGATATAATCTTCGTTACAACTGCAAAGACTGACGAAGAAGCAAGAGAATTACTAAGATTCCTTGGTATGCCGTTCGCTCAATAGTAAGGAGGGAAAACCATGGCACGTAAAGCTATTATTGAAAAATGGAGTAAAGAACCTAAATATACAACTAGGGCTTATACTAGATGCAGATTATGTGGAAGACCACATTCAGTATTAAAGAAATTCGGTATATGCCGTATATGTTTTAGAGAACTTGCTTATAAAGGTGAAATTCCTGGATGTAAAAAAGCAAGCTGGTAAAAAACTGATGTAGTGAAAGGAGGCACATTAAATGGTTATGACAGATCCTATCGCAGATTTGCTGACTCGTATAAGAAACGCAAATGCTGTTAAACATGAAGTAGTAGAAGTTCCTTCATCAAATGTAAAGAAGGCACTTACAGATATATTATTACAAGAGGGATACATTAAAGAAGTTGAGGAATATAACGATGGAGTTGTTCCAATGCTAAGAATATCTCTTAAATATGGTGCAGGTAAAGAAAGAGTAATAACTGGATTAAAGAGAATATCTAAACCAGGACTTAGAGTTTACTGCAAGAAAGATGAAATTCCAAAAGTGTTAAATGGCTTAGGAATTGCTATAATCTCAACATCAACTGGATTATTAGTTGATAGAGAAGCTAGAAAAACTGGATTAGGTGGAGAAGTTATCTGCTACGTTTGGTAATTTAAAGAAGATAAGAAAATTAGATTAACATATAAACAAGTAAAACAGGAGGTGCGATTATGTCAAGAGTAGGTAGATTACCTATAGCTATACCTGCAGGCGTAACTGTAGATGTTTCAGCAGATAATGTTGTTACAGTTAAAGGGCCAAAAGGCGAACTTGTTAAGGCTATGCATAAGGACATGAATATAGCAGTTGAAGATAACAATGTTGTTGTTACTAGACCAAGTGAAGATAAACAACATAAATCTCTTCATGGATTAACTAGAGCTTTAATCAATAACATGGTAATAGGTGTTGAAAAAGGATTCCAAAAGAATTTAGAACTAATAGGTGTTGGTTACAAAGCACAATTACAAGGTAAAAAACTTGTAATGAATTTAGGTTTTTCACATCCAGTAGAAATAGAACCAATTGAAGGTGTAACATTTGAAATTACTGCACCAACTAAAGTTAGTGTCAAAGGAATTGACAAAGAATTAGTTGGAGACGCTGCGGCTGAAATCAGACAATGGAGAAAACCTGAACCATACAAAGGTAAAGGAATTAAGTTTGAGAATGAAGTTATCAGACGTAAAGAAGGTAAAACTGGTAAGAAATAATAGAAAGGAGTGAAACCTTTATGTTCAATAAGGTAGACAGAAAAGCTAACAGAGAAAAACGTCACCTAAGAGTACGTAAGAAAATTTCAGGTACTCCTGAAAGACCAAGACTTTCAGTGTATAGAAGTGAAAAGAATATGTATGCACAAATTATAGATGATGTTAATTCAGTAACATTAGTTTCAGCTTCAACTTTAGATAAAGACCTTAATTTAAAATTAGGTGGAAATAAAGAAACAGCTAAACTAGTTGGAGAATTAGTAGCAAAGAGAGCCTTAGAAAAAGGAATCAGTGAAGTAGTATTCGATAGAGCTGGATATGTATATCACGGAAGAATCCAATCTTTAGCAGAATCTGCAAGAGAAGCGGGCTTAAAATTCTAATAAACGAGGAGGGAAATACATGAGAATCGATCCTAGCACACTGGACCTTAAGGAAAAGGTTGTTGGAATTAACAGAGTAACTAAGGTTGTTAAGGGTGGTAGAAACTTTAGATTCAGCGCATTAGTAGTTGTAGGTGACGAAAACGGACACGTAGGCGTTGGAATGGGTAAGTCAATAGAAATCCCCGAGGCAATCAAAAAAGGAATAGAAGACGCTAAGAAAAACTTAGTAAGTGTAGCAATTGTTGGCACTACTATTCCTCATCAAATATATGGAAAATTCGGAACTGGTAAAGTTCTTATAATGCCAGCTGAAGAAGGTTCAGGAGTTATTGCTGGAGGTCCAGCAAGAAACGTACTTGAATTAGCAGGATTAAAGGATGTTAGAGCTAAATCATTAGGTTCAAACAATCCTAAAAATATGGTTAGCGCTACTATTAATGGTTTAGCAAACTTAAGAACAGCTGAAGATATAGCTAAATTAAGAGGCAAATCAGTAGAAGAAATACTAGGTTAGGAGGGAAAGCAATGGCAAAAATTAAAGTTACTCTAGTTAAAAGTTTAATTGGAAGAAAAAAAGACCATATTGCTACTGCACAGGCCCTAGGACTAAAAAAAATTGGTAAGACAGTAGAACATGAAGAAAATCCTCAAATCAGAGGAATGATAAACAAAGTTGACTATCTACTAAAAGTAGAAGAAATTTAGTAAGAGGAGGTGCACTGAGTAATGAAACTTCATGAATTAAAACCACCAGCAGGTAGTAAAAAATCTCCTAAGAGAATTGGTAGAGGTACTGGTTCAGGAACAGGTAGAAATGCTGGAAAAGGTGAAAAAGGTCAAAATGCTAGATCAGGCGGTGGAGTAAGACCGGGCTTCGAAGGTGGTCAAATGCCATTATATAGAAGACTTCCTAAAAGAGGATTTACAAATATATTTGCTAAACAATACGTTAGTATTAACGTTGATAGATTAAACATATTTGAAAATGGTACTGAAATTACACCAGAATTTTTACTTGAAACAAGAGTTATCAGTAAGATAAGAGACGGAGTTAAGATACTAGGAAACGGATCATTAGAGAAGAGCCTAACTGTAAAAGGATGTAAGTTCTCAAAATCAGCGGCTGAAAAGATAGAAGCAGCTGGAGGAAAAGTTGAGGTGATTTAGTATGCTATCAACCCTACGTAATGCCTGGAAGGTTCCCGAATTAAAAAAGAAATTTATATGGACTATAATAATAGTTGCAATTTTCAGGATGGGAACACATATTCCTGTTCCTGGGATTAGCAGAGAAGCCCTAGATAGTTTAGCAAGTAGCGGAACTTTATTTGGTTTTTATGATTTATTATCTGGTGGTGCATTTAGACAATTTAGCCTTTTGGCTTTAGGCGTAACACCATATATTAATGCTTCAATCATTGTTCAGTTATTAACTGTAGCAATACCATCTTTAGAGCAATTATCTAAAGAAGGGGAAGATGGAAGAAAGAAAATTCAAAAGATGACTAGGATCTTATCAATTATTATAGCTTGTATCCTTGCTTTCGGAACATATAGTTTAGCAGCTTCAAGAGGAGCTCTTAACGGAATGCAATGGTCAGAAGTATTAGTTGTATTAGTTTCATTAGTAACAGGGTCTACATTCTGTATGTGGCTAGGAGATCAAATTACAGCTAAAGGTTTCGGGAATGGAACTTCAATATTAATTTTTGTTAATATTGTATCTCAGTTACCTGTAACTTTAATGTCATTATTTACATTAAAGGATCAAGGAGAAATTACATTTGTTGAGATATTCTTATTTATAGCATTTATGATAGCCTTACTTGCTTTTAGTATATTCTTCTCATTAGCAGAAAGAAGAGTACCAGTACAATATGCTGGAAAAGCAGTTGGAAATAAAGTTATGAGAGGGCAAAGCACTCACATTCCTTTAAGCATTATAGGATCAGCAGTTATTGCGATTATTTTTTCAATGTCAGTTATGGCATTTCCAAAAACAATTGCAGAAATTTTTCCAAATCTAAGTTGGGCTAAGACAATTACTACAAGTAATTACAGTATATTTAATGAAACTGCTTGGATGTATCCAGTAGTATATGCTATATTAACAATATTCTTTACTTGGTTCTATACTCAAATTACATTTAAACCTGATGAGATGGCAGAGAATCTTAACAAATCAGCAGGCTTTGTGCCAGGTATAAGACCAGGAGAAGCAACAGAGAGGTATTTCGAAAGAATACTTACGAAAGTATCCTTAATTGGTGGATTATTTGCTGCTTTATTAGCGGTTCTACCAATAATTATTTCAAATACAAGTTTACAAGGAATTCAATTTGGAGGTACTTCATTATTAATTATGGTTGGAGTTGGCCTTGATTTTTCAAGACAATTAGATTCACAATTAATTATGAGACATTATCAAGGATTCCTAAAATAGTTTAAATATTGGAGATGATGCCCGTGAAGATAGTATTATTAGGTCCTCCTGGAGCAGGTAAGGGAACACAGGCAAAATCAATTAGTAATAGATACTCAATTCCACATATTTCTACAGGTGATATTTTTAGAAAAAATATTTCCCAAAATACTCCTTTAGGAATAGAAGCTAAAAAACATATTGATAAAGGACAATTGGTTCCTGATGAAGTAACAATTAACATGGTTAAGGATAGACTTCAACAAGATGATTGTAAAAATGGTTATCTATTAGATGGATTTCCAAGAACAGTTAATCAAGCGGAAGCCCTTGAAGAATTTCTTGATTCAAGAAATTTAAAACTAGATACAGCATTACTAATAGAAGTTCCGACAGGATTTATATTAGAAAGAATGACTGGAAGAAGAGTTTGTCCATCATGTGGAGCTAGTTATCACATAAAGTTTAACCCACCAATAAGTGATGGTAAATGTGATGTTTGTGGAAGTGATGTAATCCAAAGAAAAGATGATACACAAGAAACCGTATCTGAAAGATTAAATGTGTATGAAAAACAAACACAACCACTGATTGATTTTTATAAAGAGAAAGATTTGCTTTCTGTTGTAGATGGTACCAAAGGTATTAATGAGGTATTCGAAGGAATATGCGAAATATTAGGTGAATAATTTATGATTTTTATTAAAAATGATAAGGAAATTGACTTAATGAGAGCTGTAGGTCGAATAGTAGGTGAAACCTTATTACTTATAGAACAAAAAGTAAGGCCAGGAATAACTACCAAAGAATTGGATATAATAGCAGAAGAGTTCATAAGAAGCAAAGGAGCTAAACCATCCTTTAAAGGATTATATGGTTTTCCTGCAACATTATGTACCTCTGTTAACCAAGTGGTAGTTCATGGAATCCCAGGAGGTTATGTATTAAAAGATGGAGATATTGTTAGCATAGACTGCGGTGCTTTTTTAAACGGCTTTCATGGAGATGCTGCAAGAACTTTTGCAGTAGGAAATATATCAGATGAAGCCAAAAAATTAATAAAAGTAACTGAAGAAAGTTTCTTTAGGGGAATTGAACAGGCTAAGGTTGGTAATAGACTTACTAATATATCTCATGAAATACAGAACTACGTAGAAACTAATGGTTTCTCTGTAGTTAAAGAATTCGTAGGACACGGTATAGGTAAAGTTGTACACGAAGATCCGGAAGTACCTAATTTTGGGAGACCAGATAGAGGCCCGAAATTAGTTGAAGGTATGGCTTTGGCCATTGAACCTATGGTTAATGTAGGGACCTTTAAAATTAAAACATTAAATGATGACTGGACTGTAGTAACTAGTGATGGTAATCTATCTGCTCATTACGAAAATACAATTGTGATTTTGCTAGATGGACCAGAGATATTAACACTTATTAAATAGTGTTAAATTATACTTAAAAGTATTAAAAAATCATTACGGTGAATAGTTTGCAAAACAATGACTTGATTATGCAAGTTATCCTAAATAAAGGATAGTATAAATCATTTAAATGTTTTAATAAGGCAATGAAATGATAATATTTTATCCTAGATTAGGAAAAACTTAGCAGATCAGATGCCTAAAGTATTTAAAACTTCAAGGTTTTAAATAATGTAAATGATGAGATTAAAGAATCTATCATATAAGATAGAGGTGCTGATAAAAATAAAAACTTTAAAAGTTTAAAGGCATTGTTAAGGAGGGTTGATTACCTTATGTCAAAAGATGATGTAATAGAAATGCAAGGTGTGGTGTTAGAATCATTACCAAATGCTATGTTCCAAGTTGAACTAGAAAGTGGTCACCAAATACTAGCACATATATCAGGGAAATTAAGAATGAACTTCATAAAGATTTTACCAGGAGATAAGGTTACTATAGAACTTTCTCCGTACGATTTAAGTAGGGGTAGAATTACATGGAGAGCAAAATAAATGTAGCAAAAGCTACTAAGTATTACAAGGAGGGTTAGCGATGAAAGTAAGACCATCAGTTAAGCCTATTTGCGAAAAGTGCAAGATTATAAAAAGAAAAGGGAAAGTCATGGTTATCTGTGAAAATCCTAAGCACAAGCAAAAACAAGGCTAATACAATTAAGGTATAAGCAAAAACTTATATTACTATATAAATATTATTGACTTTTAAGTTAAAGTCAAATATGATTATATAGGCATTTATTTAATAAGCATATGAATTTTAGGTACGGCTGACAGTAGGTATTTACTCCTACTGACCTATAATTTTAATATAAATACACTAAATATATACAATTTAATTTGTATGCATTTCAATATCAGGAGGTGTAAATTTTAATGGCAAGAATTTCAGGCGTAGACCTACCAAAAGAAAAAAGAGTTGAAATAGGTCTAACATATATATATGGAATAGGTCTTTCTACTTCACATAAGATTTTAGCACAAACAGGAGTTAATCCTGATACAAGAGTTAAAGATCTTACTGAAGACGAAGTAACAAAGTTAAGAGAATATATAAAAACATTAACAATTGAAGGTGACTTAAGAAGAGAAGTTGCTCTAAATATTAAAAGATTAGTAGAAATTGGATCATACAGAGGAATTAGACATAGAAAAGGACTTCCAGTTAGAGGTCAAAAGACTAAAACTAATGCTAGAACTAGAAAAGGTCCAAAGAAAACAATGGCAAATAAGAAGAAATAGTGAGGAGGGAATCCGATGGCTCAAAAAGTTAAAAAAACTAGAAGAAGAAAAGAAAGAAAAAATGTTGATCATGGTGCAGCACACATCAAGTCAACTTTCAATAACTCAATAGTTACTTTAACTGACGAAAAAGGGAATGCTTTATCATGGTCAAGTGCTGGAGCTTTAGGCTTTAGAGGATCAAGAAAGAGTACTCCATATGCAGCTCAAATGGCAGCAGAAACTGCAGCAAAAGTAGCTATGGAACATGGTTTAAAGAGTATAGAAGTTTATGTAAAGGGACCAGGCGCAGGAAGAGAAGCCGCAATCAGATCTTTACAAGCAGCAGGATTAGAAGTAACTCTAATTAAAGATGTTACTCCAGTCCCACATAACGGATGCAGACCACCAAAGAGAAGAAGAGTCTAGTATTCATAATAGGAGGTGTAATTAATGGCAAGATATACTGGAGCTACATGTAGATTATGTAGAAGAGAAGGTATGAAATTATTCCTTAAAGGGGATAGATGTTATACAGATAAGTGTGCTTTTGTTAGAAGAAGCTACGCACCAGGACAACATGGAGCAGCTAAGAAAAAGATATCTAACTACGGAGTACAATTAAGAGAAAAACAAAAAGCTAGAAGAATATACGGAGTATTAGAAAGCCAATTCAGAACATACTATGAAAAGGCTGACCATATGAGAGGTATTACTGGTGAAAACTTATTAATGTTATTAGAAATGAGATTAGATAACGTTGTTTACAGATTAGGTTATGGTGCTTCAAGAAATGAAGCTAGACAATTAGTAAATCACGGTCATTTCTTAGTTAATGGTAAGAAGGTTGATATTCCATCATATAAGGTTTCAGTTAATGATGAAATAACAGTTTGTGAAAAGAGCAAAGGAACTGAAAGGTTCAAGATGTTTATGGAAAATCCAAAGGCATTACCAAAATGGTTAGAAGCTAATGTTGAAAATTATTTAGGTAAAGTAATTGCTGTACCAGCAAGAGAAGATGTTGACGTTCCAGTTAACGAAACTCTTATCGTTGAGTTATATAGCAAATAGTAGTAGTTTAATATTTGTATTTGTAAGATTTATCTTACAATACAAATATATAAGCAATTGCCCTCAGAAGAAGGTTGCCATTTAAAATATAAGGAGGGTTTGTGCATGTTAGAAATAGAAAAGCCAGTAATAGAATGTACAGAAGTTAACGAAAATGGTACTTATGGTAAGTACGTTGTTGAACCGTTAGAAAGAGGATATGGGATTACTCTTGGTAATGCACTAAGAAGAATACTATTATCATCACTTCCAGGAGCAGCTCCAACATCAGTTAAGATTGATGGAGTATTACACGAATTTTCAACTGTACAAGGAGTTAAAGAAGATGTTACAGAGATTATCTTAAATATTAAATCTTTAGCCCTTATTATGAATGGTGAAGGTCCAAAGACTATCTACATAGATGCTCAAGGACCAGGAGAAGTTACAGGAGCAGATATCAAAACTGACGGAGATGTTGAAATTGTAAGCAAAGATCTTCACATAGCTACATTAGATGATAATGGTAAGCTATATATGGAGATTACAGTTAATAAAGGAAGAGGATATGTAACTCAAAATAAAAATAAGAGTGACGAACTTCCAATATCATCAATTGCTGTAGATTCAATATATACACCAGTTAAAAGAGTTAACTTTACTGTTGATAACACAAGAGTTGGTCAAATTACTGACTATGATAAATTAACTTTAGAAATCTGGACTAATGGAACTATCAAAATAGATGAAGCTATTAGCTTATCATCAAAGATACTTATAGAGCATTTTAAATTATTTATGTCCTTAGGCGATAGCACTAATGATGTAGAGATTATGATAGAAAAAGAAGAAGATAAAAAAGAAAAATTACTAGAGATGACTGTAGAAGAGTTAGATTTATCTGTTAGATCTTATAATTGCTTAAAGAGAGCAGGAATTAATACAGTTCAAGAACTTGCTGGAAAATCAATGGATGACATGATGAAAGTAAGAAATCTAGGAAAAAAATCTTTAGAAGAAGTCGAAAGAAAACTTAAAGAATTAGGTTTAAACTTAAGACTAAACGATGAGTAAGGAGGTAAATCCACATGGCAAAGTATCGTAAGCTAGGTCTTGCTACTGACCATAGAATTGCAATGTTAAGAAGTCTAACAACTAGTCTTTTAAAACATGGTAAAATTGAAACTACAGTAACTAGAGCTAAAGAAACTAAGAGACTAGCAGAGAAGATGATTACTTTAGGTAAAAAGGGTGATCTTCACGCTAGAAGACAAGTTTTAGCATTTGTTACTGAAGAAGAAGTAGTTAGAGATTTATTTGACAACATTGCTCCAAAGTATGCTGAAAGAAACGGTGGATACACTAGAATCTTAAAAATGGGCCCTAGAAGAGGGGACGCAGCTGAAATGGTTATACTTGAATTAGTATAAGTTTGAGAGGGGATTAAGGTTAAACTTAGTCCCCATTTTTATATCTATATTTAAATATTATATAAGGACATATGAAAGTTATATAAAATAATTGTAATTGATAAAATGTATATTATAATGTTCTTATATTCAATGTATATACAGTATGAGTTTTTATATAATATTTAAATTATTAGCTAAGGTAATTAATAAGGAGGGCGCAATGAAGGAAACAATGATAAAATGTGATAAAGTGTCTTTTAAATATAGAGCTAGTGAAACAGAAGAAGAAAGGTATGCAGTTAAAGATGTGAGCTTTGAAGTGGAAAAAGGTGAATTTCTTGTTATACTTGGACATAATGGGTCTGGTAAATCAACTATAGCTAAGCATATGAATGCTTTATTGCTGCCTTCGGAAGGTAGAGTTATAGTAGGTGGATTAGATACATTAGACCCTGAAAACCTATGGAATATTAGAGCTAAGTCAGGAATGGTATTTCAAAATCCTGATAATCAATTAGTTGCTACTATAGTTGAAGAAGATGTTGCTTTTGGACCGGAAAACTTAGGTGTTGAACCTGGAGAAATTAGGAGAAGAGTAGACGATAGTTTGAAAAAGGTTGGAATGTATGAATATAGAAGACATGCACCACACTTATTATCAGGAGGTCAGAAACAAAGAATTGCTATAGCGGGTATTTTAGCTATGCAACCTGATTGTATAGTATTTGATGAACCTACATCAATGCTCGATCCATCTGGAAGGAAAGAAGTTATAAAAAACATTCAAGAAATAAATAAAAGATATGGAATTACTATAGTTCTTATTACTCATTATATGGATGAAGCTGCTAAAGCAGATAGAATAATTGTAATAGATAATGGAGAAATGATACTTGAAGGAAAGCCTAGGGAGGTCTTTTCTAAAGTAGAAAAGATGAAAAAAATAGGATTAGATGTTCCTCAAGTTACAGAACTTTGTTATGAACTTAAAAAAGAAGGAATAAATATAGATACAAATATATTAAATGTAGATGAGATGGTGGATGCGTTATGTCAATTAAGATAGAAAACTTAGTACATGTATACATGCCTAAGTCACCTTTTGAAAAAGTGGCTTTAAATAATGTAAATATTGAGATTAATGATGGAGAATTTATAGCCCTTATTGGTCATACTGGTTCAGGAAAATCTACTTTAATTCAACATATGAATGGGTTATTAAAAGCAACCTCAGGTAAAATTATAGTAGATGGAACTGATATTACAGAAAAAGGGGTAAAGCTTACAGATATAAGAAAAAAGGTAGGATTAGTATTTCAATATCCAGAGTATCAGTTATTTGAAGAAACAGTAGAAAAAGATATAGAGTTTGGACCTAGAAATTTAGGATTATCACAAGAAGAAATAACAAAAAGAGTTAAGAAGTCTATTGAAATGGTAGGTTTAAATTATGAGGAATATAGATATAAATCTCCTTTTGACTTAAGTGGAGGCCAAAAAAGAAGAGTCGCAATTGCAGGAGTAATTGCAATGGAACCTAAAACATTAATACTTGATGAACCAACAGCAGGTCTTGATCCGAAAGGTAGAGATGATATATTAGATCAAATAAAGCTACTTCATAAGGAGTACAATATGACAATTATACTGGTAAGTCATAGTATGGAAGATGTAGCAAGGATTTCTGAAAGAGTAATTGTTATGAATAAAGGGGAAATAGCTTTAGAAGGTAAACCAGCTAAGGTATTTAAGGAAGTGGAGAAATTAGAAGAAATGGGTCTAGCTGTACCACAAGTAACTTATTTAGTAAGAGCTTTAAGAAAAAAAGGATTTAATATAAAAGAGGATATTTATACAATAGAACAAGCCAAAGAAGAGATTCTAAAAATGTTAAAAAAGGAAAACTAGGGGGAAGTTAAATGATAAAAGATATAACTATAGGTCAATACATACCAGGTGAAACTTTTGTTCATAAGTTAGATCCTAGAACAAAGATATTATTAGCAATACTTTATATAATATGCTTATTTGTTGTAAATAAGTTTGTAGGATATATATTTATAGTATCATTATTAATCTTAACAGTATATGTAGCTAAACTACCACCTAGATATTTATATAAAGGATTAAAACCAGTATTCTTTTTAATATTATTTACAGCAGTTCTAAATATATTTATGGTTAAAGGAACACAAGATTCATTATTATTAAATATGGGATTTTTGAAGATATATAAAGAAGGATTATCAACAGCAGCTTTTATGGCAATAAGGTTAATTCTTTTAATTATGGGAACATCTATATTAACTCTTACTACGTCTCCAATAGAATTAACGGATGGAATAGAAAGTTTATTGAAACCTATTGGTAAGGAAATGGCTCATGAATTAGCTATGATGATGACAATAGCTTTAAGATTCATACCAACATTAATGGATGAAACGGATAAAATAATGATGGCACAAAAAGCAAGAGGTGCAGACTTTGAAAATGGCGGTATTATACAAAGAGCTAAAAGTTTAATTCCATTATTGGTTCCTTTATTTGTTAGTTCTTTTAGAAGAGCTGATGAATTAGCTATGGCCATGGAAGCCAGGGCCTATAGAGGGGGACATGGAAGAACGAGAATGAAGAAGCTTAAATTTACTAATAATGATTTATTAGCTTTTTCAGTATATATAATGTTATTTGTAGTATGTCTTGCTATTAGATTTGTAGTATAGGTGATTTTAATGAGAAATATAAAGTTAACAATAGAATATGATGGTACGAACTATCAAGGATGGCAAAAACAAAAGGATAGAAGAGTAAAAACTATACAAGAAACATTAGAAAAGGCTATAAGTGTTTTAACTAATGAAGAAATAAATGTACAAGGAAGTTCAAGAACAGATGCAGGAGTCCACGCAAGGGGCTTTGTAGCAAATTTCAAAACAACAACAAATATACCAGAATCTAAATATAGAGAAGCGTTAAATTCTAAGTTACCTGATGATATTGTAATAATAAAATCAGAAGAAGTTGAAGAATGCTTTAATTCAAGATATTATACTAAAGGTAAAACTTATTCTTATACAATAATAAATACAGATATTTGCCCTGTAATAGGTAGACAATACATGTATCATGTAAGAAAACCTCTTAATATAGAAGCTATGAAAGAGGCTTGCAAGTACTTTATAGGAACTAAGGACTTTATATCCTTTAGGAGCATTGGAAGCTCTGTAAAGACTACTATAAGGACAATACAAGACCTTCACATTAGAATAGATGATGACATAATTAAAGTTTATGTAACAGGTGATGGTTTTTTATATAATATGGTAAGAATAATAGTTGGAACATTAATTAATATAGGAAAGAACTCTATAATGCCAGAAGATGTTAAATCTATAATAGAAGGTAAAGACAGAAGAAAAGCTGGATTATGTGTACCAGCAAAAGGTTTAACATTAGAAAAGGTTTTTTACTAAAATGTAAAATAAATTTCAAAATAACTGTTGACACGCCCGTGAGCGTGTATTATAATAATGTATGTTTGTTAAAATGTTTATGTATAAAAGATCCACTAGCCCCGGGTCTTGATATAAAAGCAATAATTAAAAAATAGTAAAGCACGAATGTAAGTTCAGGGAGGGAAAACTATGAAATCATATATTGCTAAAGAGCAAGAAGTTGTAAGAAAATGGTATGTAGTTGACGCTGCTGGAAAGCCACTAGGAAGAGTAGCTAGCCAAGTTGCATCAATTTTAAGAGGAAAAAATAAACCAACATTTACACCAAATGTTGACTGTGGAGATTTCGTTATAGTAATCAATGCAGAACAAGTTGTTTTAACTGGTAAAAAGTTAGATCAAAAATTAATGAGAAAACACAGCTTATATCCAGGTGGATTAAAGGAAACTCCATACAGAGAAGTATTAGCTAAGAAGCCTGAATTCGCTTTTGAAGAAGCGGTAAGAAGAATGCTTCCAAACGGTGTGTTAGGAAGAAGAACGCTTAAGAAGCTAAAAGTATTTAGAGGTACTGAGCATGGACATAATGCTCAAAATCCAGAAATACTTGAATTAAAATACTAATACAATCTCGGGAGGAGGAAATATAAATGGCAAAAGTTCAATACATGGGAACTGGTAGAAGAAAGAAATCAATCGCAAGAGTTAGATTAGTACCAGGAAACGGAAAAGTTGTAGTAAACAACAGAGAAGTAGAAAATTATTTCGGATTAGAAACATTAATAATGATAGTTAATCAACCTTTAGTTTTAACTGAAAGTAAAGATAGATTCGACGTTTTAGTAAATGTTCACGGTGGTGGATTCACAGGTCAAGCTGGAGCTATCAGACACGGAATAACTAGAGCTTTAATTAAATCTGATGAAAACTTAAAATCAGAATTAAAGAAAGCTGGATTCGTAACAAGAGACCCAAGAATGAAAGAAAGAAAGAAATACGGTCTTAAAAAAGCAAGAAAAGCTTCACAATTCTCAAAGAGATAGTATCAAGCTTTTACAGAACCCCACAAACCTTATGGTTGTGGGGTTTCTTTTCATATAAATAACTATGAAAACCTATATTTTTCTATCTACAACTAACATATAACTAACAAGCTATAAATTTCAAAAATAAAATTTTCAGTTTATGAAATAAATAAGTTTTTCTGCACATACTAAAGTTACTTACAGTAAATAAAAGATAATTTTGGAGGAGAAAGATGAAAAAGGTTAGTAAGTTTATTATTACGATAGCTATGGGTTTATTGATAATAAATCCGATTAATACTTATGCAGAAGAAAATCAAAGAATTATATTAATAGATCCAGGCCATGGTGGCTTTGATGGTGGAGCTAGTAGTAAATCTGGAACTGTAGAAAAGGAAATTAATTTGAGTATTAGTTTAAAGCTTAAGACTGAATTAGAAGATAAAGGATATAAGGTTTTTTTAACTAGAGAAAATGATGAAGGATTATATGAAAAAGGAAGTACTATTAAAGAAAAAAAAAGAGATGATTTAAAAAAGAGAAGAGATATGAAGGAAGAAGTTAAATGTGATGTATTTATATCAATTCATCAAAATATGTTTCCACAAGAAAAGTGTTATGGTTCCCAAGTTTGGAATGCATCAAATGATAAAAGTAAAAAGCTCGCAGATTCAATTCAAAACTCTCTAAAAGAAACTATTCAAGATGGAAACAAAAGAGTTTCAAAATCAGCTGGAGATTCTTATTTAATATTAAGAGATACTTATGAAGGGGCTTCTGTATTAGTTGAATGTGGATTCTTATCAAACCAGGCAGAAGCAGAAAGGCTAAAAACAGAAGAACATCAAAATCTCATAGTAAAAGGAATTTCATTAGGATTAGACAGATTCTTTGAGGAAATTAATAAAACATCAAACTAAAAAGAAATTTCCTAGGAAATATGTCTAAATATAAGAAAATGTTAGAGGTAATAAATAAAGATAGAATAAGGAAAAATAATAAAGTTTCTAAACCTTTTAATAGTAAATTTACTATTATTAAATTTAGAAGCTTTATTTTCTGTAATAATAGACGAGTTATCTTTATAACTTAAAAAATAGATTTAAAGGGCTTACATTCGGTAAGAATTTAATACTAATGTATAGACACTTCTACCTAGATTAATGTTATATAGAGCTCATGGATGTTTTTAGGACTATATAAGAAACATTAATTAATAATATCAATATAAAAAAAAGAATCTATAAAATAGATTCCTTTATAAATGGCATATAGGGGTAAGGATAATTTAAATTAAACTTTATAAAATCCCTTACCATTTATTTCTGAAACTTCAATTATTGTAATAAATGCCTTTGGATCTATTCTTAGAATTTTATTTTTCAAATGAATCATTTGGGAGGCTGTAACAGCTATATAGAGCATTTTTTTTAATTTATGGGTGTATTCACCTTCAGCGACTAAAGAAGTAACACCTCTATTCATATCTTTAATAACATATTTTATTATATCTTCTTCTTTGTCGGAAATAATTAATAATAGCTTTTTGCTATAGAATCCATTAATAACCTTATCTACTACAACACCTTGGCTAAACATAGAGATTAATGTATATAAAGCCTTAGATAAATCAAATATAATGGCTCCAACAAAGACTATTATACAATTGATTCCAAAACTTAATTTTCCTATTTCAAGATTAGCATACTTTTTTCTAAGAAGCATAGTTATGATATCAGTACCTCCAGTTGAAGCGTTTCTTGAAAAGACTAATCCATAGCCCAATCCACAAAGAACACCACCATAAAGACAGTTTAAAAGCAAATCATCTATATGATAAGTTAGTACTGAAAGATGTTTGGTTATAATAAGACAAATAGATAATGAAAGCATTCCTACTCCTGAGTAAATAGTAAATCTCTTATTAAGAAATCTATAACTTACAAAAAATAAAGGAATATTTATTAAGAAGACAGATATTCCAGAAGGAATCTCAAATAAATATTGAAGCATTAAGGCAATACCTGTAGCTCCACCACTTAATAACTTAGCATTAACCAAAAACAAGTTAACTCCAAGAGATGCTATAAAGCATCCAATAAAAATTACAATAAAATCGATAATAACATATTTATTTATTTTAAAACTTTTACCCATAGTAAACTCCTTAGATTTAAATATTAAAGATACAGTACAAATTATATATCAAATATAGGATTATGTTAATAAAAATATAAAAAAATAATTTTATTATTAATAAAATTGTAATTTTTTAATATTAGCAAAGAAAGATAGAATAAGTTATGATAATCTTAATATAGAAATTAAGTTGTTATTTATAAGAATATATATATAAATGTAATTTAGTAAACTATTATAGAATATAACTGAGGTGACAAAAATGTTTAATGTTTTAGTAGTTGATGATGAAAAGGAAATTAGAGATGCTATTGATATATATTTAAGAGGTGAAGGAATTAAGGTTATAAAGGCTAAAGATGGATTAGAAGCCTTAGATATTTTAGAAAAGGAAAAAGTTCATTTGATAATTCTAGACGTAATGATGCCAAGATTAGATGGAATACAAACTTGTCTTAAAATAAGAGAAACTAAAAATTTACCTATTATTATGTTATCTGCAAAAGGAGAAAATAATGATAAAATTTTAGGGTTAAATGTTGGTGCTGATGATTATATTGCAAAACCATTTAACAATCTAGAACTTGTAGCTAGAGTTAAGTCTCAGCTAAGAAGATATCAGAAGCCTTTACAATTAGAAGATAATAAAGACATAATAAAAGTTAAGGATTTAATAATAAATAATAAAGAAAAAACAATTTTTTTAAGAGATGAAGAAATAAAGGTGACAGCAACAGAATTTAAGATACTTCATCTTCTTGCATCAAATTTAGGGAATGTATTTTCAATTAAAGAAATTTATGAAAATGTATGGGAAGAAACTTTCTATAGAAGTGAGAATACAGTAACTGTTCACATAAGAAGGATAAGAGAAAAGATAGAATTAAATACTAAGGACCCAGAGTATATAAAAGTTGTGTGGGGAGTAGGATATAAAATTGAAAGATAAATTAAAAAAATATTTTAAAGGGGTTTGGGGTACTGATATCGCTATTCTTATTATATTAATAATAACTCTATTATTTAGTTATTATCAGATATTTAATAATAAGGAATCATATATGAAACCTAGTACATTAGATGCTTTATTAAATAAAGAACAATATATAAAAGAAATGATATATTATGATAGTAAAAATATTTCGGAGTATATATATAATAATTCTAGAGACCTTTCAGATATAAGCTATATAAAGAATGAGAACCTGATAAATGCAAATGAAGAATATTTATATAATGATTTATTTTATATAATAGTAAATAAAGAAAATGGAGAATTTACAACTAATGATGAAGGTTTATTTAATTATGTGTATCAAAATGAGGGGAAAATTAATTTAATTATAGATAGTGCTAAGAAATATATAGAAGAACAAGGATTTTCATCAATAATTATAGATAATGAAAATAAGTATAATTACTTTGTAAGAACTTCTGATGAAAAAAGAAATTACGATAGCATAGAGAATTATGAAGAGATATATTATAGAAATCCAGGAGCGTATAGTTATATTACAAAAACTGAAAGGCTAACTGCACAAATAATAATAATAGCTACAATTATTACTTTATTATTGTTTATTAAAATAATAGTAAATTTAATCTTTCATAGAGAAAATATAAATTTAGAATTTAAAGCAGTAAGAAAAATAATTTATGTTTTAGTTTATGGGTTAAAATATAAATATACAAGAAATAAAATTATTATATCTTTTAGTGGAGCTATAGGTGTTATATTAATTTACCTTTATTTAGTTGCAGGTATAAGAAATCAAAATATAATGATAACATTTTTATCTAAATATCCATTTAAGGGAACTTTATTTTTAATAGTAGTGCCATTAATATCTGTTATATACTCTCTTAAAAAGTCTTTAGATATATCAGTTATTAATGATGGATTAAAAAAGATTAACTCAGGAAACTTAGAATTCAACTTATATGATGTGGGAGAAAGAGAAATTAAAGAGCTTGTAGATAACATTAATCAGATAAAAGATGGTTATAAAATAGCATTAGATGAGAAAGTTAAAAATGAAAAATTAAAAACAGAATTAATATCTAATGTATCTCATGATTTAAAAACTCCTCTTACGTCTATTATAAATTATGTTAATATACTTAGTGGGGATAATATAACAGAAGAAGAGAGAAAGTATTATTTAGGTATATTAGATAAAAATTCAAAAAGGCTTAAGACCTTAATAGAAGATCTTTTTGAAATATCAAAATTAAATAGTGGAAAAATGACCATAGAAAAAAACAAGATAGATATTATAGCTTTTGTTTATCAAAGCATAGGAGAATATTCTAATTTATATGAAGAAAAGAACATAGATTTTAAAGTAAATAGTAAAGAAGATTCTGTAATATTGAATCTTGATGGTAAATTAATGTCTAGAGTATTTGAAAATATAATAATAAATGCTTTAAAATATTCTTTAAGTAACACAAGAGTTTATGTGGATATTATAGATAAAGAAAATTCTGTTGAGATATCATTTAAAAACATATCAAATTATGAAATGGACTTTAATCCAAATGAGATGTTTGAAAGGTTCGTTAGAGCTGATAAATCAAGAAACTCCTCTATTGAAGGATCAGGAATTGGTTTAGCTATTTCTAAAAGCATAGTTGAACTTCATAGTGGAAGTATAAATGTTGAAGTTGAAGGAGATATGTTTAAAATATTTTTAATAATACCCAAGGGATAACCTATTAAAAGGTAGACTTAATAAACTTAATATAAGGAGGACATAAGAATGTCAGTATTATTTGTTGAATATCCAAAATGTACAACATGTAAAAGAGCTAAAAAGTTCTTAAATGAAAATAACATAGAATTTGAAGATAGACATATTGTAGAGGAAAATCCTACAAAAGAAGAACTAAAATCATGGTTTAATAAAAGTGGATTGCCTATAAGTAAATTTTTTAATACATCAGGAGTTTTATATAGAGAAATGCAGCTTAAAGACAAGGTTAAGGTTCTAAAAGAAGATGAGCTTTTAGATATATTGGCTACAAATGGAATGTTGGTTAAAAGACCTATAATAGTTAAAGATGATATTATTTTGGTAGGGTTTAAAGAAGAAGAATGGACCAAAAGATTGAAATAAAAATGTACAGTAATTGTAAGTGGAATTACTGTTAGATAAGTATATATTGCTAATAATAAAAATTATTCGTAGGACTATAATTAAAGGTAAAAAATGAAGATATTGATATTAATATCTTCATTTTTCTTTATTAAATAATAAGAATGGAGTTTTACATATTTGATATTTAATCATATAATGAACTATATGTTGTACGATGATAGGTATATGTGAAAAAGGATATACCATATATAGTAGAAAGGGGCAAGACATGGCATATTTAAATAATATTTGTGAAGAAGCTTTAAAAGGAATAGATGAGGGACAAGAGGTATATACAGTAAGTAAGCTATTAGGAAAATTAGATAATATAATTAGACCTAATATGACTAATGATGAATTAAAAACTTCTGTAATGCAAATTGCTTTAGAATTAACATCAGATATGGAGCCGAAGTGGCAATTTGTTGCAGAAAGGTTTTACATAGATAAACTTTATAATAAAATAAGAAAAAAAAGAGGTATAAGAGAAGATCAAACTCTATATGGTAATTTGCATGGATTTATAAAGGATCTTACAGCAAAGGGTCTTTATGGAAAGTACATACTAGAAAATTACTCAAAAGAAGAAATAGAAGAACTTGAAAAAGAAATAAAAGAAGAGAGAGATTATCTCTTTACTTATAGTGGAATAAAGCTTTTAACTGAAAGATATTTAATTCAGGATTTCGATAGAAGTATTTTAGAGCTTCCACAACAATTATTTATGGGAATAGCTATGCATCTTGCTATACCAGAAAAGAAGGAAATAAGAGTTAGTTGGGCTAAAAGATTTTACGATGTATTAAGTTCGCTAAGAGCGACGATGGCAACACCGACTATGTCAAATGCAAGAAAGCCATTTTATCAATTGAGCTCTTGCTTCATTGATACTGTAGATGATAGTTTAAAAGGAATTTATAAATCCTTAGATAATTTTGCAGAGGTATCAAAGTTTGGTGGAGGAATGGGAATTTATTTGGGAAAGATAAGAGCATTGGAATCACCTATTAGAGGCTTTAAGGGAGCGTCTGGTGGAGTAATTCCTTGGATAAAGCTATTTAATGATACAGCTATTGCTGTTGATCAATTAGGAGTTAGAAATGGTTCTGTAGCTATATGGCTTGATGCTTGGCATAAGGATTTACCAGAATTTCTACAGCTTAAAACTAATAATGGGGATGATAGAAAAAAGGCCCATGATGTTTTCCCGGGAATATGCTATCCAGACTTGTTTTGGAAACTTGCAGAAAATGATATAAATGCAAATTGGTATATGATGTGCCCACATGAAATAAACATTGCTAAAGGTTATTCTCTTGAAGATTTTTATGGAGAAGAGTGGGAAAAGAGATATAAAGAATGTGTAGAAGATGAGAGAATAGAAAAAAGAGCAATGCCAGTAAAAGATATTGTAAGACTTATTATAAAAAGTGCGGCAGAGACAGGAACACCTTTTGCTTTCTTTAGAGATACAGTAAATGAAATGAATCCTAATAAACATAAAGGAATGATATACTCTTCTAATCTTTGTACAGAAATTATGCAAAATATGAGCTCTATGGAGATTAAGAAGTCAGAAATAATAGATGAAAATGGAGATAAAGTAATTATTGAAAAGATAAAGAGTGGAGATTTTGTTGTTTGTAATCTATCCTCTATTGTTTTAGGAAATGTAGATGTAAAAGATGATGAAGAATTAAGCTATGTTGTAGAAACACAAATAAGAGCTATGGATAATGTAATAGACCTAAATTACTATTCAGTACCTTTTGCAGAAGTAACAAATAAAAGATATAGATCAATAGGACTTGGAACTAGTGGATATCATCATATGTTAGCTAATAACTTAATACACTTTACAGAGGATAAACATAAAGACTTTGTAGATGATGTTTATGAAAGAATAAACTATCATGCAATTAAAGCTAGTATGAATATATCAAGAGAAAAAGAAAGGTATTCTTACTTTGAGGGCTCTGATTGGCAAACAGGAAAATACTTTGAGTTAAGAGGATATAATTCTGAAAAGTGGAAAGTCTTAAAAAGGGAAGTTGAAGAAAATGGAATGAGAAATGGTTATCTGATAGCGATTGCACCTAATGGATCTACAGCAACTATAGCAGGGACTTCAGAAGGAATTGACCCAGTAATGTCAAGATTTTGGCTTGAAGAGAAAAAAGGAAGTATAATTCCTAAAACTGCGCCAAACTTAAATGAAGAAAATTATTGGTACTATAATTCAGCTTATAATATAGATCAAAAGTGGTGTGTACAAATGAATGGAGTAAGACAAAGACATATAGATCAAGGCCAATCCTTTAATTTATATATAACAACTGATTATACAATGAGGCAAATAATGAATTTATATATTGAGGCTTGCAAGTCTAAGGTTAAATCAATCTACTATGTAAGATCGAAATCATTAACTGTCAGTGACTGCGAAAGTTGCTCTGCATAAAATTTGATAAACTTGGAGGCGTAGAAATGCTTATAAATAAGAAACCTCTTTTTAATGAATTTGGAGATACGGAAACATCTAAAAAGAGAATTATAAATGGAAATACAACAAATTTAAATGACTTTAATAATATGAAATATACTTGGGTTTCAGATTGGTATAGGCAGTCAATGAATAATTTTTGGGTGCCAGAAGAAATAAATCTATCACAGGATTTAAAAGATTATAATAAGTTAGAACCAGAAGAAAGAGTAGCATATGACAAAATACTATCTTTTTTAATATTTTTAGATTCCATACAAACAGCAAATTTATCAAATATTAATAGCTATATAACTGCTAGTGAAGTTAATCTTTGTTTAACAATACAAGCTTTTCAGGAAGCGGTTCATTCACAAAGCTATAGTTATATGTTAGATACAATTTGCTCTCCAGAGAAGAGAAATGAAATTCTATATCAATGGAAGGATGACGAAATATTATTAAAGAGAAATAAATTCATAGGAGACTTGTATAATAATTTTATAAACGAACCATCACAAGAAAATTTAGTAAAAACAGTAATGGCAAATTATATACTTGAAGGAATATACTTCTATTCTGGTTTTATGTTCTTTTATAATTTGGAAAGAAATGGGAAAATGCCGGGTTCTGCTCAAGAAATTAGATATATAAACAGAGATGAGAATACTCACCTTTGGTTATTTAGAAATATTTTAAAAGAATTACAAACAGAAGAAGTAGGGATTTTCACAGAAGACATGAAAATAGATTTAAAAAATATGATGAAAACTGCAGTAGAAAACGAAATTGAGTGGGGACATTATGTTATTGGAGATAATATCCAGGGGTTAAATAAAAACCTTATTACAAGTTACATAAGGTATCTAGGGAATGTAAGAATGAAAGCTATTGGATTTGAACCAATATATGAAGGATATGACTTTAATCCGGCTGAATGGGTAGATATATTATCTGATGCTAATTCAGTAAAAACAGATTTCTTTGAAGCTAAGTCTACAGCTTATGCAAAGTCTGGGGCTTTAATTGACGATTTATAGAGAATATTATACAAGAAGTTAAAGAAGATACAGAAAACAAAAGGTAAAGTTACAAATATCTACAAAAGGTTTATTGCAATTACAAATATATTAAAATTATTTTATTTAAATTCGAAAAAATTGAAAAATATATTTATAAATAAAGAAATTTACCTTAAGTTTTATTAAAAAAATTGAAAGTATGATATAATAAATTGTAGTTGTGATTTATAAAGAAAATGTTAGTATTTCTATAATTTCATATATATTTGAATTTATAGCTATTTTTAAGGAGGAATATCAGTAATGAAAAAAGGTATAGCTGCATCTAAAGGTTATGCAATAGGAAAAGTATATTTACAAAAACATGAAGAAATAGTAGTAACAGATACGAAAGTTTCTGATGTAATAGCAGAACAAGAGGTCTTAAAAAAAGCTTTAGAGAAATCAAAAATTCAATTAACTGCAATTAAAGACAAAACTTTAGCAGAAATTGGAGAACATGAAGCTTTAGTTTTTGAAGCTCATATAACTTTATTAGACGATCCAGAATTTACTGGTGGAATGTTATCTGAAATAGAAAATAATAGCGTAAATGCAATGAAGGCAGTTGAAGGTATTACAAATACATTTGTTATGATATTTGATGCAATGGAAGACGAGTATATGAAAGAAAGAGCTGCTGATATAAAAGATGTATCAAAAAGAATAATAGCAAATTTAGCAGGTAAGGGAGAAAATGATTTAGCATCAGTTGAAGCAAATACTGTGATTGTTGCTGAAGATTTAACACCATCAGATACTGCTCAATTAGATAGAAGTAAAGTTGTTGGATTCCTAACTAATATCGGGGGCAGAACATCCCATTCAGCTATTATGGCTAGAACATTAGAAATACCAGCAATAGTTGGACTTAAGGATATAACAAAAGCTGTTAAAACAGGGGATACTATAATACTAGATGGTATTGAAGGAATTTGTATAATAAATCCTGAACAATCAGTAATTGATGAATATACAGATAAGAGAGAAAAGTTCTTAGCAGAACAAGAAGAATTAAAGAAGCTTATAAATGTTAAAACTGTAACTAAGTCAGGTAGAAGAATTGAAGTTTGTGGTAACATAGGTTCACCTAAGGATGCTGAAACTGTTCTTAAAAATGGCGGAGATGGAGTTGGTCTATTTAGGACAGAATTCTTATATATGGATAGAGAAGCTGCTCCAACAGAAGATGAGCAATTTGAATCATATAAGAAAGTTCTTGAAATAATGGATGGAAAACAAGTTGTTATAAGAACTCTTGATATTGGTGGAGATAAAACTTTACCATACTTACCATTACCACAAGAAATGAACCCATTCTTAGGATATAGAGCTATAAGATTATGTTTAGATAGAAAAGATATATTCAGAGTTCAAATAAGAGCTTTACTTAGAGCTTCAGTTTATGGAAACTTGGCAGTAATGTTCCCAATGATATCTGGACTTGAAGAATTCTTAGCAGCTAAAGAGTTTGTTGACGAATGTAAAGTAGAATTAGATGCTGAAGGAATTAAATATTCAGAAGAAATTCAGTGGGGAATAATGGTAGAGATACCAGCTGCGGCTATTTATGCTGATGAATTAGCTAAATATGTTGATTTCTTCTCAATTGGAACAAATGATTTAATTCAATATACATTAGCAGCAGATAGAATGAGTGAAAAGGTTTCTTACCTTTACAACCCAATGCATCCAGCAGTTTTAAGATTAGTTAAAATGACAATTGATGGAGCACACAAACACGGTAAATGGGTTGGAATGTGTGGAGAAATGGCTGGAGATGAAACAGCTATTCCAACACTTGTTGAATATGGCTTAGATGAATTCTCTATGAGTGCAACATCTATGTTAACAGCTAAAAAGATAATTTTAACTCAAGAATAATATTAATATATAAAAAGTCGCATGATATAAATGCGGCTTTTTTTTATTGGAGTTATAATAAATTTAATACAGGGGTTTGAAAGGAGAGTTTTTATGAATAAAATTAAGGAAATGTTTTGGTGCTTCTTTAAAATAGGTGCATTTACCTTAGGTGGAGGATATGCTATGATTCCTCTTATTGAAAAGGAGGTTGTGGAAAATAAAAAGTGGTTAAATAAAGAAGAATTTATGGATGTAATGGTAGTTTCTCAAAGTTTTCCAGGGGCTTTAGCTGTAAATTGTGCAACATTTTTAGGATATAAAATAGGTGGTCTAATTGGAGCTTTAGTATCTCTTTTATCTGTAATATTACCTTCATTTACAATAATTCTAGTGATAGCAACTTACTTTATGCAATTTAGAAGTAATTATTATGTAAACGCTATATTTTTAGGAATAACAGCAATTATTCCATTATTAGTTTTATCAGGGGCTATAAGTTTAGGTAAAGGAGTAGAGAGAAATAAAAGAAATATTATAACAGGGTTAATAGCTTTAATATTATTAGTAATTTTTGATATAAATCCAAGTCTTTTAATAATGATAGGTGCAATATATGGAATAATCTTTTTAAGAGAGAAGGTGTAGTTATGGAGAGTTTAATAAAATTATTTCTAGCTTTCTTAAAAATAGGAACCTTTAGCTTTGGTGGAGGTTATGCAATGATTCCTTTTATTCAAAATGAAATAGTAGAAAAAAATGCTTGGATAAGTACTTCTGATTTTATGGATATAATAGGAATATCACAAATGACTCCAGGACCGGTTGCTATAAATTCAGCAACCTTTGTAGGGTATAAAGTAAATGGAATAATGGGTAGTGTTTTCTCAACCATTGGAGTTGTAACAACATCATTTATATTAGTTATTATTGCAAATAGAACATTAGAAAAGTTTAAGGAATCAAAATCTATAAAGGCAGCGTTAATGGGAATGAGGCCAGTATTAATAGCTTTAATATTAAAGGCAACTATTGATCTTGCAAAAGAATCTTATTTAGATTTAAAGAGTATTGTAATTGCTACGATAATAGGAATAATACTATTTAAGAAAAAGATTAATCCTATTTTAGCTATTGTAATTTCAGGGCTTCTTGGATTAATGTTTTACTTATAATTTAAAAGAGGAATAATATGAGTAAAAAGAAAAATAAAAAAATTTATGAAAAGGCACTTAGTTTATATAACAGAGGATATATTGATGAATCTATTAATTTATGTGAGAAGGGAATATCAAAAGATTTAAATAATTCAAATATAGTTAATCTTAAAGGTCTTTTATTATATCTTAAAGGAAATTTAAAAGAAGCTATTGCTCTTTGGAAAATTAACAAAGATTACAATAATGATGTAATTTCAAAGACTTATTTAAAGGATATAGAAAAAGATTTTAAAAGAGAAGAACTTTACAAAGAATCAGAAGAACTTATAAATAAGCTTTTGATAGATGATGCTATAGAAAAGCTATTAGAGTGCAGTAAAAGTGATTTTAATCTAATTAATATAAATAATGCCTTAGCTATTTGCTATTTAAGAAAAGGTCAATATGAGAATAGTTTAATTGCCTTAGAGAAAGTTTTTATTACAGATAAAAATAATATCAATGCAAAAGAAATACAAAAAGAAGTAAATGATATTTTAAATATAAAGAGTAAAGATAACCATTTATTAAAGGTTATGATTTTAATATTAGTTGCAGTAGTTTCAATAATGTTTATTAGATTTACCATTATTTCAAAAGAAAGAAAAAATAATATTGAAAATAATATAACAACAAATGAAAATAAGGGAACAGAAATAAATCCTAATAATAAGAGTGAAGATAAAGAAAATATCAATGGTGAAGATAAAGAAAATACTAAAAAAGAAGAGAAAATGAAAGAAGAACTAATAGAACTAACATCTGAAGAAATATCAAAAAACTATAAAGAAGGTACAGCTCTTTTTGGAAAAGGTAAATATAAAGAAGCAAAAGAGATCTTAGAATATACTCTAAAACCCTCAGAAGGCAATTATTTAAATGATGATATTTTATTTTTCTTAGCGTCATCTTCAGAAAAAGCTGGAGATTTAGAAGATTCTATAAAATATTTTGAAGAGTTTATATTAAAATATAATAATGGGAACTATATTGAAGAAAGCTATTATAAAATTTCTTTATTATATAAAGATAAAGATAAAGATATAGAGAAAAGTAAATATTATGCTAAGGAATTAATAAGTAGATTTCCAAGATCAATATATATTAATAAAAATATTAAGGAAATACTAGCTTCCTAAAAGACTGAAGGATGAAATTATAATAACTTATTAGCAGAATAAAGTTATTAAAGTTCCTTGAAAAATAAAGAGGAGGGATTTTATGTTAACAATTATTAGAGAAATTAAAGTTTATTCTCCAAAATATGAAGGTGTAAAAGATGTAGTAATATCATCGGACAAAATAGAGGGTATTTATGAAAATATTAAGATACCTGAAGATTTTATAAATATTAATGTTATTGAGGGAAAGGGAAAATTACTTTTTCCAGGATTTATAGATAGTCATGTCCACATAAATGGAGGTGGAGGTGAAGGTGGTTTTAAAACAAGGACACCAGAACTTAAACTAACAGAACTAACTAGAGCTGGAATAACAACAGTAGTTGGGTGTATTGGGACTGATGGAATATGTAGGGATATGAGAAGTTTAATTGCAAAGGTACATTCCTTAGAAGAAGAAGGAGTAACAGCCTTTTGTTATACAGGATCCTATGATATACCAGTAAAGACTATAACAGACACTATAAAGGGAGACATAATGCTTATAGATAAGGTTATAGGAGTTGGAGAAGTTGCTTTATCAGATCATAGGAGTTCTCAAGCTACATTTAATGATTTTGCAAATACTGTAGCACAAGCTAGAGTTGGAGGTTTATTATCAGGCAAGGCTGGTATAGTAAATGTTCATTTAGGAGATGGAGCAAGAAAGCTTGACTATCTATTTGATTTAATAAAAGATACTGAGATTCCACCAACTCAACTACTTCCAACCCATATAAATAGGAGTAGAAAACTATTTGAAGTTGGAGAAGAATATAATAAATTAGGTGGATATATTGATTTAACAACAAGTTCAGATCCAAATTTTTTAGAACCAGAAGAGTTAAGAGCAAGTGAAGGATTAAAAATCTTAATTGATAAAGGTGTAGATATATCAAGAGTTACATTTTCCTCTGATGGAAATGGAAGTATGCCAATTTTTGACGAAGATGGTAACTTAACAGGCCTTGGAATATGTTCAGTATCAAGTCTTTATGCTGAAGTTAAAGAAGCTATAAAAGCATATAATATAAATATAGAAGAGGCTTTAAAGGTTATTACTTCAAATGTAGCTCAAGTGTTGAAGCTTACTAATAAAGGAAGTATATTGGAAGGTAAAGATGCTGATTTAGTTTTAGTTAATGAAGAAAATTTAGATATAGATATAGTTATAGCGAAGGGTAAGATAATGGTTAGAGATGGTGAACCTATAGTTAAAGGAACTTTTGAATAAAAACAAGGTATTGAAATTTAAAATTCAATACCTCATTTTTAAATTTACTTTTATTAAGTGATCCTTTTGAAGTTGGTTTATGTTTTAGTAAGTTTTAAAGAATAAATGTTGGCCGATAGATTTGCTATCGGTTTTTTCAATACCTTCCATCCAAGAACAAGTTGCTATTGAAGGATTATAAAAGAATAAAGCTTCATTAGTTGGGTCGTTACCTTTAATTGCTTCATAAACAGCTTTATGACACTCCTCATTAGGAACTACAGATATATGTCCGTCTACAACACAAGAAAAAGCATTTGGTTGGAAGATGACTTCTTTAATAGTACTTGGAAAGCCTGGAGTTAAAACTCTGTTTAATATTACAGAGGCAACTGCCACCTTTCCTTCAAAAGGTTCACCTTTACTTTCAGCATAAACAATTTGTGCCATAAGATCTATATCAGATTTTGTTAAATAAATCTGATTATTATTATAGCTGAAGACCTGAAGCACATTATCATTTGGCGTATTTATATTACTTGCGTTTAATTCTAAGTTATATTCTCTTAAGTTAATAGATACCCTGCTGCTAGCCAAGTTACTAGCCTCCACAGGTATTTGTGCTGAAAAAAACAATAAAAATAATATAGGTATTGTATAAAGATATTGCATAAAAACCTCCTATTAGATTACCTACAATCAAAATTAGTGTTACCAAAATAAAAATAATAATACTAATTATTTTTAATAGTTAAAACAAAATCTTCATAAGAAGATAAAACATCCTCTCTTTTAGAGTAAGCATTATTGTAATTTTTATTTATTTCCTTTGAGTATTTATCAACATCAGAACAGGTTTTTTCATAAATTGCAGCATTTTTTATGGCAGTTATATAAATTTCATAATAATTTATATAGTCAAATAAATTATTATAAACATTTAAATAACCATCAGGAACAGATAAAGAAAAAGCATTTTTCTTTAAATCTTCAAATAGCTCTTCCTTTAAATAAATATCATCAATTACAACAGATAAATCTCTTTTGTCTTCACGAACTTTATTAATAGCTAAAGAAAAGTCTTTATTTAAAGTATCAATAGAAGTTGTGAAACCTTCTAACTTCATAAGGAACTCCCTATTTTGCTTTGACAAGAACTCGAAGTCTCTATTAATTTTAATTAAAGAGTTTAAGTAATTATGATAGTTATTAAAAAATACAAATGTTTCTTTGGAGAATTTAACCTCTTTACTATTATGAGAAGAAACTTTCTTATAACTTAAAGTACAATTTTCTATAAGTTTATAAAAGTTATCAAGACTTTCGTTATTTATAACATCTTTTGGGGAAGATAAGGAATTAAATAAATAATTATAAAGTAAAAGAGTGTCATCAATAGAAGCACTTAAATACTTTTTAACATTAGGGTTCTTTAGCGAAGATTCATTAATATTTATTAGGGTAGCCTTTAAATCATTCAATTCTTTTATGCAATCTTCTACTAGAAAAGAAGCTTTTTCTGTATCAATAGTAGTATCTTTTATAGAAGAAGATAAACTTTTATTTATAGAATTTATATTTGAAAAGGTAGAGTTTAAAGCTTTTTTACTTTTATATTTATCACCACAAAAATATATTAATCCTCCAAAGAATAATATAAAAATAAATATAAATAATATAAATATAGAAATTGATTTTGAATTTTTTTCTAAAAGTTTATTCATTTATTATCACCTCATTTAATCTATTTACAAAATTTATATTATATTAAAGTGAAAAATATTATAAAATTAAAAAAAAAAGTAAAGGATTATACTAAGATAATTAGATTTGGTGTATAATTAATATAAGAAAAAGTTATGGGGGTGCCCTTTTTGAAGGATATCAGTTTGTTCATTACAAATACAATAAAAAATATATCTATATTTTCGGTTTTGGATATTATAGTAGTTGCTTATATATTTTATAAAGGGTATATGATAATAAAAGAAACTAGAGCAGGACAATTACTTAAAGGTATAATGTTAATGGTGGCTTTAATACCAATTAGTTATTTATTAAACTTAGAAGTTCTTAACTTTATACTTAATAAAACTTTAACTATAGGATTGCTGTCTATTGTTATAATTTTTCAACCTGAAATTAGAAAATTATTAGAGCATATAGGCAGGACTGCCTTTGAGGAAATAAATAATATAGAAAATGAAGAAGATAGAAATATAATAGTCAATGAAATAGTTAATGCTGTGGAAACCCTAGCAGAAACAAAAACAGGGGCATTACTTGTTATAGAACAGGCTACAAGACTTGGTGAAGTTTTAAGTTCAGGTACAATTCTTGATGCAAAGATAACATCGAATCTTTTAGAAAACATTTTTGTTGTAAACACTCCTCTTCATGATGGTGCTACAATAATAAGAAAAGATAGAATCTTAGCATCTGGCTGTGTACTTCCATTAACTAATAATAACAATATAAATAAGAAACTTGGAACAAGACATAGAGCAGCATTAGGGCTATCAGAACTTTCTGATGCAATAATAATAGCCGTTTCAGAGGAAACAGGAACAATATCTCTAGCTATAAACGGAAAGTTAACAAGAAATTATGATAAAAATAAATTAAGAATAATATTAGTTAATATACTAAAGAAAAAAGAAAAGAAGAATGTTAAAACAGCTGGAGAGAAGGTGAAGTCTTGGATAAAAGTAAAAAAGACAAAGCTATAACAATTGGTATTTGCATATTGTTATCTATAGGCTTGTGGATTTATGTTACCAATGTGGAAAATAAAATGAGAACCACAGAAATAAGCAAGGTTCCAGTTGAATTAATAAATGCTGATACATTAAAGAATTCAAAACTAGCTTTATCACCAAACCAAGATTTAAGTGTTACTTTGAAAATAGAAGGAAATACTGGTGATATAAATAAAATTAAAAAAAGTGATTTTAAGGTTCAAGTAGATTTATCAGAGTATGTATGGAAAAAGGGAGATAATAGGGTTCCAGTTTCTATAGCAGATTATCCTATTACAGTAAATGTGAAAAATACAAATACTCTTACTGTATTAGTAAAAATAGAAGATTTAGCTGAAAAACCTATGAAGATAGAATCAAATATAAATATTACTCCAAGTGATGGTTACTATGCTTCACAAGCTATAATTAATCCAAATGAAGTTACAGTTAGTGGTGCCGAATCTGCTGTAAATAGAGTTGAAAGGTTAGTAGTTCAAGATACTAAGGTAAATGTTTATGAAGATATTTCAGGAAACTATGAAATAAAGGCTTTAGATAAACACAACGAAGAAGTACAAGAAATAAACCTATCAATAAATACAGTAAACGTAGAGGTAAAGGTAAGTAAAGGTAAATCTGTTAAAATAAATATTCCACTTTCAGGGGCTTTGCCAGATGGGTTTAAATTAAAAGGTTTAGAATTAGGTAAGGAATATGTTGAGGTTTTAGGTGATAAAGAATTTATTGATGGAATATCAGAAATATCTACAGAAGCTATAGATTTAAGCTCTATAAAAGAAAGTAAGGAGTTTAATTTAAAGGTTATTCCTCCAGAAGGTATTCAAATAGCTCAAGGGGAAGAATATGTAAAGGTAAAAGTAAATATTCTTAAATATTCAAGTAAAGAGTTTATTGTGCCTTATACTATAAAGGGATCACCAAAAGAGGTTAAAATAACTACAGGAAAAGATAAGGTAAAAGTAATAATTAGCGGATATGAAATTGATCTTGAAAAAATAAGTGAAAAAAATATAAAAGCTTATCTTGATTTAACAGGATTTACAAAAGAAGGGGCCTTTGATAAAGCTCCAAATATTGAACTTGAAGGGGTAATAGGAGAGTATAATGTTACTTCAGTTGAAAGTGTTCCAATTACAGTTGCTAAAGAGATTCCAACTCAAGGACCTGTAGAGGAAGATACAAACGAATAATTTAGATTAATATAAAGAAAGAATACATGGTGGAAAAACTATGTATTCTTTTAATGTATATATAAGTTGAAGATACTATATATAAGTTAAAAATAATATATACTAGATAAGTAGAACAATACAAGATATAAACTAATTTAAATGTGATGAAAGAAGGAAAAATATTATGCCTATTAGAATAAATAATATAATTTTAAAAATAGATGAAGATAAGAATTTATTAATCAAAAAGGTCGCTAAAAAACTTAAAATTAATGAAGAAGAAATAAAAAACCTTAAAATATTAAAAGAGAGTTTAGATGCAAGAAAGAAAAGTGACATTAAGTTTGTTTACTGCTTAGAAATTGAATATAAGGATGAAAAAAAGTTAATAGATAAATTAAAGGATAAAGATGTTAAATTAGAGGCTCCATCTTATGATGGAGAAGTAGTTTTTGGAAATAAAGAACTTAAAAGCAGGCCTGTAGTTGTAGGCTTTGGTCCATCAGGAATATTTACAGCTTTAATGTTAGCACAAAAAGGTTATAAACCTATTGTTATAGAACGTGGAGAAGATGTGGATAAAAGAACAGAGACTGTTAATAACTTTTGGGAAACAGGAAAATTAAATAAGGATTCAAATGTTCAATTTGGTGAAGGAGGAGCAGGAACCTTTTCGGATGGAAAACTTACAACAAGAATTAAAGATAACAGATGTGATTATGTTTTAAGAGAGCTTGTAAAAGCTGGTGCTCCTGAAGAAATTACGTATCTAGCAAAGCCTCATGTGGGGACAGATCTTTTAAAGAATGTAGTAAAAAATATAAGAGAAGAAATAAAGGCTCTTGGTGGAGAGGTATTATTTTCGCATAAACTTGAAAATATAATAACTGAAGATGGAAGAGTTAAATCTATAATTGTTAATGGAGAAAAAATGAATTGTGAGAACCTAGTTTTAGCTATAGGTCATAGTTCAAGAGATACCTATGAAATGTTACATAGTATAGATATGTCAATGGAACCTAAGGCCTTTGCAGTTGGAGTTAGAATAGAACATCCTCAAGAAACTATAAATAAAAGCCAGTATGGAGAAAACTATGGTAATCCTAATTTAAGGGCAGCAGAATATGGACTTACTTATCAAAGTGAAAAGTTAAATAGAGCTGTATATTCCTTCTGTATGTGTCCAGGTGGAGTAGTAGTTTCAGCATCATCAGAAGAAAATAGATTAGTATCTAATGGAATGAGTTATCATGCAAGAGATTTAGAGAATGCAAACTCAGCATTAGTTGTAACAGTTAGACCTGATGACTTTGAAGGAGATTCACCATTAAAAGGTATGGAATTTCAAAGATATTATGAAGAATTAGCATATAAACTAGGCGGAGGCAATTATAAAGCTCCGATTCAACTAGTTGGAGATTTCATGGAAGATAAAATAAGTACAGAACTTGGTACTGTTAAACCAAGTTATACTGGCGAATATGTTTTTGAAGACTTAAGAAAATGCTTACCTAGTTATGTAATAGAAGCTTTAAAAGAAGCAATTCCTAATTTTGATAGAAAAATAAAAGGCTATGCAAATAAAGATTCAGTGCTTACAGGAATAGAAACAAGAACTTCAGCACCAGTTAGACTTCATAGAGACGAAAACTTACAAAGTACTTCAATTAAAGGAGTATATCCAGCAGGAGAAGGAGCTGGCTTTGCTGGTGGTATAATATCAGCAGCAGTAGATGGAATTAAAATTGCAGAAAAAATGATGCAAGAGTATAAAGCGTAAAATATATTCTTAAGGGCCTAATATTTAACTGAAGGAATAATCTCCTGAGGAGTTTAGAAATCAGATGATTATATAAAGTGGAATTAAGAAAAAGTGGTCAGCCTCATAATAGGGAGCTGACCATTTTTAAAAGTAAGAAGTGCATAAGGATACTTGGATTTTGTAAGAAACTTAAGAAGTTTTTGTAGAGAAATTATAAGGTTTAGAATGTTTATTATAAATTAATGTTTAACAAAACAGTAATATGGTAAAATATAGATATGCAGTAGACGTGAGTTTATGCGGTAGTATTGATTATTAAAATTTATAGTTTTTAATTTTGTAGGTGAGGTGAATAAAATGAAAACATCAATTAATATAAAAAATACTATGACCATGATATCAGAAATGAGGAATGATGCAATATTTCAAATCTTAGAGTATGAAGATTTAGAAGGTTCATCAGATATTAATTTATCTATTCAAATAGATTTTATGAAAAGATCAAAGGTTAAATTAAGACAAGCTAGGTTAATCTTAGAAGATAGTGCAGTTAGGATTGAAAGCGGAAAGTTAAGTTACATGAAGGGAAATATAGAGATAGATACAAAAGCAGATGGCTTATTAGGTCTTGGTAAAAAGTTATTTGCGTCAAGAGTTACAGGAGAATCTACATTTAAGCCTATTTTAAAAGGGACAGGGGAAGTCTTTTTAGAGCCAACTTTTGGATACTTTACATTAATTGAATTAGAAGATGAACAAATAATAGTTGATGATAAGATGTTTTATGCCTGTGAAGATACTGTAAATGTTAAGGTGTTTACTCAAAAAAATCCTTCAGCTATTTTATTTGGAGAAGAAGGAGTTTTTCAAACTAAATTAAGCGGAAGTGGGATAGTAATTTTGGAAATACCTATTCCTGAAAAAGAGATATTAAGATGTAAAATGTATAAAGATACCTTAAAAATAGACGGAGAACTTGCAATATTAAGAAGTGAAAACATAGAATACACCGTTGAAAAGTCAGGAACTACATTACTTGGAACTGCCTTAAATGGAGAGGGACTTTTAAATGTTTATAGAGGAACCGGCGAGGTTTGGATAGCACCAACAAAGGATGTTTATGATAGTTTAAAAGAAAGAGGGATTAAGGATTTATTTATTAATGAAAAAGAAGAAGAATAAATCTTAAGATAACTTTAAGAGAGCATTAATATTATATAGTTGTAAATAAAACAAAATATAGATATAATTTACTATGTTAAAGTATTCGAAAGAAAATTGAGGTGATATCCTTGGGAAGAGAAGAAAGCAAACTAAATAATCCAGAGTTAGATTTATTTTTTGAAGCTGTGTTAAGGTTAGAAAATATAGATGAATGTTATAACTTCTTTGAAGATGTTGCAACAATAAATGAATTAAAGGCATTATCACAAAGGTTATGCGTGGCAAAGATGCTTAAAGACAAAAAGATATATAATGAGATAGCAGAAAAAACAGGTGCAAGTACTGCAACAATAAGCAGAGTTAATAAATGCTTAAATTATGGAACTAATGGCTATAACACTATATTAGATAGACTTGACAAGATATAGATCATAAAGTTGTCTTATTAAGAAGAAAAATATACACTAATAATGTTGACTAAAATAAGTTAATAATAGAGTAAATTATAAAAGGTGTAGGTAATTTAAATTGGATAAGAAAGTAATAAAGTACTAATTTGGTAAATTATGATTTATACAATAATATGTAAATAAGGTGAGGTAAAATTATGGAAAGAATGTTTGGAACAGATGGAGTTAGGGGAATAGCAAATACTGAATTAACTTCTGAAATGGCTTATGGTTTAGGTAGAGCAGGAGCTTATGTATTAACAGAGGGAACTCATAAACCTAAAATATTAGTAGCAAAAGATACTAGAATATCAGGAGATATGCTTGAAGCTGCTTTAGTTTCAGGAATATTATCAGTAGGAGCAGAGGCTGTTATACTTGGTGTAGTACCAACTCCAGCAGTTGCACATTTAATAAGAGACTATAATGCTGATGCAGGAATAATGATTTCAGCATCACATAACCCAGTTGAATATAATGGAATTAAGTTCTTTAATAATAATGGATATAAGCTTAAAGATGAATTAGAAGATGAAATACAAAGAGTAATTGAAAGTGGTTTTGAAGGAGTTCCAAGCCCGACAGGAGCAGCTATTGGAAGATCATATAAAGAAATTAATGCTTTAGATGATTATACAAACTATGCTATATCAACAATAGATGGTGATTTCAAAGGATTAAAGGTTGCCTTAGATTGTGCAAATGGTGCATCTCATAAATCAGCAGTAGAGGCCTTTGAAAAATTAGGTGCAGAAGTCCATGTTATAAACAACAATCCAGATGGAACAAATATAAATGAAAATTGTGGATCAACTCATCCAGAAGGATTAGAAGAATACGTAGTTAAAAACAATTGCGATTTAGGATTTGCCTTTGATGGAGATGCAGATAGATGTTTAGCAGTTGATGAAAAAGGAAACTTAGTAAATGGTGACTTTATCTTAATGCTATGTGCAAAGCACCTTAAAGATGAAGGAAAGCTAAAAGATGACACATTAGTAGTTACAGTAATGAGTAACTTAGGTTTAGATATAGCCTGCAAAAGAGAAAATATAAATGTAATGAAAACAAAGGTTGGAGATAGATACGTTTTAGAAGAGATGGTTAAGGATGGTTACGTTCTTGGTGGAGAACAATCAGGCCATGTAATATTCTTAAATCATAATACAACTGGTGATGGATTAGTTACAGCTCTTCAAGTTGCCGCTATAAAGAAAAAGAATGGAAAAACTCTAAGCGAATTAACTAGAATAATGAAGGAACTTCCACAAGTTTTAGTTAATGCAACAGTTCCAAACGAAAAGAAAAATATCTATTTAGAAGATGATGAAATTATAAAATCCATTAAAGATATTGAAGATTCACTACATGGAGTTGGAAGAGTATTAATAAGACCTTCAGGAACAGAGCCTCTAGTTAGAGTAATGCTTGAAGGAGAAAATCAAGAAGAAATAAATAAAATGGCTAATGATTTAGCTAACTTAATATTAGAAAAAGTTAACGCATAATATAATCAAATAAGCTATTACACAACTAAGTTGTGTAATAGCTTATTTTATTTTTAAATTTAAAAATAAAATTTTTCTGAATTTAAAGTTTCAATAAAATATTTATTTGAAACTTAATTAATATTAATAATACTTTAAAGTGGTCACAATTAGTGGTAAATAGAGTTGGTTAAGGTATAATATATAAAATGCTTGATATTTTCTGTAAAGAGAATTAGACTATTTATTAAATAAGATTTAGATTAAGATGGAGTTTATCTCTTGATTAATGTTAGTTTAACTTACACCCTGAAGGGTAAATGAGTCTAGGGCCGTGTAATGTTATATTTCAACCTATATAAAGTGGAAGTACTACAGTGACTAGAAATCAGATGAATTTAGAATATAGATAGCCATCTATTAATAAGAAGTTAATATTATCTTGAAAATATGCTCGATATTAAAAAGGAAGAACTATGGAGAAAAAGGTTAGGAAATTAATGGACTTTATAAATTTTAAGAAAAATGAAGTTATAGATAATAATAGAAGAAGAGGAAGTAAAACTATGACAAAGAAGATGCCTGTACTATTTTTAGGACACGGAAGCCCTATGAATGTAGCTTTAGATAATGATTATACAAGAGATTTAATTGAATTTGGAAAGACTTTAGAAAAACCAAAAGCTATATTAGTTTTATCTGCTCATTGGAAAACCAGAGGGGGATATATAAACTATGCAGAGAAACCAAAACAAATATATGATTTTTCTGGATTCCCAGAAGAATTATACAATATAAAATATGAACCTAATGGAGGAAAAGAATATGCTGAAAAAGTATATAGAATACTAAAAGAAGATGGATATAAGTTAACAGAAGATTGGGGGTTAGACCATGGGGCTTGGGGAGTATTAAATTTTTTATTCCCTGATGCGGATGTACCAACCTTCCAAGTAAGTTTAGATGGTAACTTATCAGAAGAAGAACATTATAAAATAGGTAGAAAACTTGCTAAATTAAGAGAAGAAGGAATATTAATAATAGGAAGTGGTAACATAGTGCACAACTTCCAAAGCTTTGATTATGAAATGTATGGTGAAGGATCTAAGGAAGCTAAAGAATTTGATGATTATATAAAAGAAGCTTTATTAAACAATGATTCAGATAAAATAGTTAACTATAAAAAGCTGGGAGACCTTGGAAAGTTCGCAGCTCCAACAGATGAACATTACCTTCCTATGATATATATTTCGGCCCTCCAAGAAGATGATGATAAAGTAGAATTTATTCATGAAAGTATTCAAAATAAAACTATGTCTATGAGATCTGTAAAAATAGGATAAGATTAATAAAAAATAATTAGAAATATGATATAATTGTTAAAAATAGAAGGAGGATGAAACTATGTTTTTAAATGAACTTAATAAAGATTTAGGAGCAGCCTATATAAACTTACTTACACAATTTGCTCTAGTTGACGATAAAATAGAGAAATTAGAAAGAGAACTTATAGAAAAATCCTTAAAGGAAATGAATCTTAATAAAGAGGATCTTGTAGAATATAATCATGAAGAAACGATAAATCTTATAAAGAACTCAGGTGAGAGATTAACAAATATAATCTTTTTTGAATTAACAAGGGTAGCTTTAGCAGATGCAGAATATGAAATGTCAGAAGTAAGATTTTTAGATGATTTAGCAGAAAACCTTAATATTTCAAGAGTTAAAAGGTTCCAAATGGCAGATTATTTCTATAATCACTCAGAATATAATGAAGAAACAGAAGAAAAAAAAGAAGCAGCAAGATTAGAAGCACAAGCTTTTCTAAATTGATTATAAAGTGGAGTGGTTTAATTGAATATAAGTAGTTTTTTAAAATTGGTTGAAATACAAACAAAAGCAGCAAGTGTAATACCATTTTTACTTGGATCTTTTTATGCTTATTATAAATATGAGAATTTCAGCTTTAAAAATGGAGTTATAATGTTTTTATCAATGTTAATATTTGATATGACAACTACAACTATAAATAATTACATAGATTACAGCAAGGCAGTTAAAAAAGAAGGTTATGGATACGAAACTCATAATGCTATAGTTAAATATAATTTAAATCCTAAAGGAGTTAGAATTTTAATATATACTATGTTAGCAATAGCTATGATTTTAGGATTAGTATTAGTTAAAAACACTAATATAGTAGTTTTAATTTTAGGGGTTATTGCCTTTGCAATTGGGATTTCCTATTCTTTTGGACCAGTACCAATATCAAGAACACCTTTTGGAGAAATATTTTCAGGATTAGCCATGGGACTTTTATTAACTTTTATAACAATATATATACATATATACGACTTAGGTATAGTAAATTTAGATATTTCAAACTTAAATAATATTATAATAAATATTAACATAAAAGAATTAATAAATATGTTTATAGTATGTATACCTGCAATAACAGGAATATCAAACATAATGCTAGCTAATAACATTTGCGACATAGATGAAGATATAGAGAATAAAAGATATACTCTTCCAATATATATTGGAAAAGAAAATGCCATTAAGGTATTTAGGTGGTTATACTACATTGGATACATTGCAGTAGTGGGAGGAGTTTTAATAAAAACTTTACCTATAGTTTCTTTAGTAACTTTATTACTTTTAAAACCGCTAAATAAAAACCTTAATAAATTTGATAATATTCAAACTAAAAAGGATACTTTTGGCTTAGCAGTTCAAAATTTTGCAATGACTAATATAACCTTAGCAATAACTATTTTAATAGGAATAGTATTGCAGAAAGTGTTCTAATTTTAAATAATAAATAATATTGAAACTAAAAAGTGATTTTAGAGCAGCATGTTAGAGTTTTGCTATTACAAATGCTGTACGAGCCATTACTATAGTAGGTGGAATAATAATAAGATGAATTATGTTTATATAATAAAGTGTTCAGATGAAAGTCTATATACAGGTTGGACAAATGATATTGAAAAAAGGATTAAAGCTCATAATAGTGGAAAAGGTGCTAAATACACAAAGCCTAGACTTCCAGTAGAATTAGTTTATTTTGAAGAATATGAAGATAAAATAGAAGCTATGAAAAGAGAATATGAAATTAAACAATTAACAAGAGTAAAAAAGTTAGAATTAATAAAAGGGTATGTCCTATAATTATGGACATGCCCTTTTAGATACTTAAATAAGTTTTTTATGTTTTTTAATTTTCTTTATTGCCCAATTATAATGACTAGAAGTAGCTGAAACAAGATATGACCCAAGGGAAGTAGAACCAGTCCATTTATAATATTTCTTAGTGAAGAGTTCTTCATTACTATGTTTATTAATAAGTGCTTCTATATCTTTGTGGCTAGATATTAATAATTCTTTTGCATCATCTAATGAAGTTTTTTGCCACTTCTTAAAAATTTCATTATTTAAATCAGGAAGAGTTTTAAAAGTATAACCTTTAGCAGGAATCTCAGGTTTTATGCCAAGCATTCCATCTTTATACCACCTTTTCATCATTAAATGCCATTCATGCAAATGAGCTAAGACATCTCTTATATTTTTATCTCTATCTTCAAAAAGAAAGAAAGATTCTTGCTTTTCTAAAGTCATAGAATCTATTAAATTAAATAGATTCAAAAATTCTTCATTACTAGCAGTGATTAAGTCTTCTTTATTTGTAGGTCTTGCCATGAATAATCCCCATTTCAAAAAAAATTTTCATAGAATAACTTCCATATTTATATATAAAAATTATATTAATAATTTAAGTTAAAGTTTAACTACTAATTATAACTTTATCATATAAATACATATATTGGAATGTGTCTGTTAGAATTTGAAACATAATATATAAGGCAAATTAAGGTTTGTATATAATAACAAATTGAAGTTATATATAAGATTTTAGATATATCTTGATTTCAAGATATATTTATGATAATATTATCTTGAGTTCAAGATAATATTAAATTCTAAAGGTGGATTATATGAAAGATATAAATTTAAATTTAGTAATAGCAATGGCAAGAACCTATGATGGACTTTTTTCAAAGCTTGAGAAAAATGTTCAACAAAGTGGATTAAATATAAGTGAATTTGGAGTTCTAGAAATGTTATACCATAAGGGAGACCAATCAGTTCAAAAAATTGCTGAAAAGATTTTAGTAACTAGTGGAACAATAACTTATGTGATAAATAAATTAGAGAAGAAAAATCTAGTTGTAAGAAGAAAATGTGAAAAAGATAAACGAATATTTTATGTAGCACTTACAGAAGACGGAAATAGACTTATATCAGAGGTTTTTAAAAATCATAAAGAGTTTTTAGATAATTTACTAATGGATATGGATGAAAATAGTAAAAAGGATTTGCTAAGTAATCTGATTAAAATGAGAAATACATTGAAATAATAAGATTATATTAAATTTATTAAAAAAGGAGAAATGATTATGAATATGAATAAAGGATTTTATAATGCAGTAGAAGAAAGAAGAAGTATATATGCAATAGGTAAGGATATAAATTTATCAGAAGATAAAATTGTAGGACTTATAGAACATGCAGTTTTACATGCACCAACAGCTTTTAACTCACAAACAGGAAGGGTTTTAGTATTATTTGGAGCTTCTCACGACAAGCTATGGAATATTACAATGGAATCTTTAAGAAAAGTAGTGCCAGCAAGTAGTTTTTCATCTACAGAAGATAAAATAAACTCTTTTAAAGCAGGGTATGGAACTGTTGTATATTTTGAAGATCAAGACACAATAAAGAATTTACAAGGAAAATTTGATTTATATAAAGATAACTTTCCAGTTTGGTCAGAACAAGGAACTGGAATATTACAATATATAATTTGGACATCACTTTCAATCGAAGGAATTGGTGCATCTCTTCAACATTATACTGAACTTATAGAAAAAGATTTTAGAAAAGAATTTAATATTCCATCATCATGGAAAATGACAGCTCAAATGCCTTTTGGTAGCATAGAAGCATCAGCTGGAGATAAAGAATTTATGGATTTAAAAGATAGACTAAGAATAGAAAAGTAATAAGAAAGGGATGGGAAAGTTATGCTTAGAAAATTAGAACATAGCAATATGGGGAAAAGTGATTTAGGATGGTTAAATAGTACTTTTCACTTCTCTTTTGCTGAATATTTCAATATAGATAATATGAATTTTGGAAATTTAAGAGTTATAAATGATGACTTAATAGAAGCTCATACAGGCTTTGATAAACATCCTCATAAAGATATGGAAATAGTAAGTTACGTAGTTAATGGAGAATTAACTCATGAAGATAGTATGGGTAATCAAGGTACAATTCATAGAGGTGAAGTTCAATATATGAGTGCTGGTACAGGAGTATATCATAGTGAACATAACTTAGGTGATGAAAGATTAAGATTACTTCAAATGTGGGTAGTTCCAGATAAAAAGAACTATGAACCAGCTTATGGAGATTATAAGTTTAAATGGGATGATAGAATAAATAAATGGCTTAATATAGTTTCAAGCAAAGAAGGAAATGCAGTAATTAAAATAAATCAAGATGCAAACTTTTATGTAACAGAACTAGAAGAAGGTAAGGAACTTGATTTCTCTATAGAAAAGGGAAGAGAAGGATATCTTGTACAAATTGAAGGTGAATCAGAAATAAGTGGTATAGACCTTGGAGCTAAGGATGCTTTAGAAATTTATGAAGAAGATATTAAAATAAAAGCTAAAACAAAATCTCATATATTATTAATTGAATTAAAAAAAATATAAAATTTTGAAAATAAAAATAGTCAAAATAAAGCTCACTTTCTTAATTATAGAAGGTGAGCTTTTTCTTTTATATAAGTTTTCATTGACTTGGAGCAAAGTGGCGGAATAAGTAAATTTATATATGTCTATTTTTTTATATTCAATTTAATTTTATACAAGTAAATAGTAATAAAGGATTAAATTGAAAAGGATTTTTTATGTGATTTTGCAAATACTATAATAGAAAATCTATTTGAAGAAAGGATGTTATAGTGATGGCAAAAGATAGTCAACCAGATAATAAAGAAGCTCGTATGGAAAAATGTAATCATCAAACCCCTATAACTAGTGAAGAAGGGAAAAATAAAAATAGAACTCAAAAGAAGAAGTCTATTAAAAGAGAAGGATTCCAAAGTGATCATATAAATTAAATAAAACTTTAAAAACATAGAAATTATAAAAGAGCTCATTTTCTTAATGTTAGAAAATGAGGCTTTTTTATATAAACATTTTAATTTATAAAAAAGTTGACTAATAACAATATTAGAATATATCACCATTAAAATTTAATGATACAAGTGAAAATGTAAAAACAATTCAAAAGCAACTAAATAGAATATCTAAAAACTTTCCAGCTATTCCTAAAATATATCCTGAAGATGGGGTATTTGGAAGAGGAACAGAAGAATCAGTAAAGGTATTTCAAAGAGTTTTCAATTTGACTGTAGATGGAATTGTTGGTAAAGCTACCTGGTATAGTATATCAAACATATACGTAGGTGTGAAAAGACTAGCAGAATTAAATCAAGAACCGGAAGTAGACTTAGAAACTGAAGTTGGTAAAGAACTGGAGGAATCTAAGTGGGATGGTAAGTATCCAGGCTACCTATTAAAATATGGATCAAGAGGTGAGAAAGTAAAGGAACTTCAATATTATTTAAGAAATATATCAGAACAATATAATATACCTAGTGTTTCAATAGATGGCATATTTGGCAATAGCACTAAGAACTCTATTATAGGATTCCAAAGGCTAGTTGGGTTATCTGAAGATGGAATAGTAGGACAACTTACATGGAATAAGATATTAATACTAATAAAAATACTTTAATTAGAAAAGTTAATTAAAGAAATATAATAAATTAAGGCTTTGAAATAAAGTTAGTAGAAAATATCCTAACTAAACAAAGTAGCTAGTAAATTAAAAAAATTACTAGCTACTTTTTTGTTAAGGATACCATTGGAATGATCTTATTTTAATAAAATAAATGTTATAATCTGGATGGAGGTTATGATATAATTTCAATATGTTTACAAATAATAAAAAGAAATAATAGGAGGAATATGTCATGTTAAAAGAAAGGTTACTACCTATTTCTATTTTTTGTTTATCAATTTCAATTATTATTAGTGCTTCTATCATTGCCAAAGGAATGAGGCAGAATGGAGAATATGTTAATAATGGGTTATACGGTATATCAAATGGGTTAAATAATATTAGTAACAAAGTAAATAATAACAATAATAGTAATAGTACACCAACTAATAATAATGGGTATAGTAATAATATTTACAATTTATCTGATGTTGCTTCATATATAGGGATTTCAGAAATTAGATTAAAAGAGATTATTGATCTCAAGGAATCTGGAATACCTTATATAAAAACAGGTACGAGCTATACTTTCAACAAAAATGCATTAGATAAGTGGTTAGAAACAGCTATAGTTGAAATAGATTAATATAGACTGGATTATATTTAATAAAGTTTAATAAAAGGTTTTTATAATAAATTTTTAAAAGATAAACAAGATTATAAAAAAGGGAATTTAGATGGATGATTTTAGTAGCATTATTTTAGTCTTAATGGGAGTCTTAGTTATAGATTTAATATGTTTGATAATTTATATAAGAGGGATAAGATATACAAAGGAATATTAATCTTCATATTTTAAAATATATACATATATGGAAATACAAGATAATATTTCAGCTAAGGAAAGTTATTATATAATGGAAATAGTATTAGAAATATTTGTGGTATAACCATTGAATTCTGATGATGTGCATAATAATGATAGCTTGATGAAAGTAATGGTAAGTAGTTGAATAGAATATAAATAAATAGTTTAAAAGGAGGGTTATAATTGAAAAGAAATAATTGGTTATTATATTTGTCATATTCAGTACTGTTGCTATTTTACATTATTTTTGGTAATACGGTTTTGGTATACTTTAGGAATCAAGCACAAATGACATTTAAGTACTTGCCTTATATGCTATGGTCGGTTGTAATATTTATAGTATTAGGATTATTACTCGGATTAGAGTCATTTTTATTAGAAAAGAGGAAAGAGGGAAAGTGGAAAGTAAATTTACCTAAGCTTTTATTTTTAGGAATTCCATCACTTTATTTTTCAGTAGGTATATTAATTAATTATTGCCCAATAGACTTTATTAGAGAAACTTTAGGCTATCCATACTTATTGCTTTCAAAATTAAATATAAACTTTATGATGGTATTTCAGATTGTTTTTGGTTATATAATAAGTACAAGTTTTATTAAGGTAAATGAATAGTGTACTAATGAAAAATTATGTTGATAATCTAGCAGAAAAATATTAAATTATATAGTATTTATTTTTCAACGGTAATAAGATAATAAGCTATATAAATTATTAAATTAGTGATTAATATTGGAAACTCAAATTTAACATAAAGATGATAAAGAGGAGAAGTATGGAGAACAAGCAAAGGGCAAAGAAAAAACAGATGAAAAGTTTAAAGATTAAAATAATTATAGGTTTAATTTTTCTACTTCTTGGGGTAGGTTACTACTTTTATGCAGTTAACTACACAAGTAGGGGAAAGATTAATAATTTCTTAAATAAAAGGGAAGGTAAAACTCTAAATATAGAATTCAATGAAAAAATAAAATCAGCAAATCTTTCAACTGATTATACTGTGGAACAAACTCTAAAGGATATTGAAGCTTTAGATTTAAACACAATTAACCTACCAATTGTTATAAATATAGAAGATGTGGATTCAAGCAATGTAAGTATTTATGATAATAGTCTTGAAAGAGCAAAATTACTTTTAGATAAAATTAAAGGTAAGAAAATAAATGTTATATTAGAGCCATATCCTTGGATTGCAAATGGAAGCAGATATGAAACAGATTTTAACCCTATTAATAAAGAAGAATTTTTTTCTAATTGGAAAAATGATGTTTTAAAGCCTCTAATAGATGAAATAGCAATTCCTTATAGAGTGGATGCATTAAACATTGCTACAGGCTTTAATCATTTAGAGAATATGGAAGAGGAATTTTGCAATATGATAGACTTTACAAGACAGTATTATAAAGGATTAGTTACCTATAGAACTAGCTTTTGGACAACTGCTAATTGGAAGGATGAAGCAACTAAAAAACAAGTTGATGAACTTAATAAAAAGTATGAGGACAAGTTAAATAATAAAATGTTTTCAAAGGTGGACTTTATATCAATTGCCTCCTATTTTGAATTAACAGATAAAGATGTAAATAAAGTAGAAAATCTTATGAATGCTTTAGTATCCTCTCAAAGATATTTAAGAGAACAGAAAATTAAAGAACAAGTCAAAAACTTTTACGATAAATGGGACAAACCAATATTTTTTGGTGAGTTAGGATTTCCAAGAACAACAAAGGCAACTGTTGAACCATGGAATCCATATCTTTCAAAAGAGATAAACAATGTGGAACAGGCAAATGGTTTTGAGGCATATAGAAGAACCTATGAAGCTGAACCATGGTTTTTAGGATTTTCTATTTTTGCAGTTGGTAACAAAGAGCCTGACAAAATGTATTATCCAAGTGAAGAAACTGTTGAAGTAATAAATAGATGGTACACTAATGAATAAGTGGAAGAAGCAAGGAATTTTTAAACTATTTACAATGAGGTCATCATAATAATTCACAAATCTGTGATGAAATGAATAACTTGTTGATAGAGTTATTTTATTATTGGAGGTACTAAGTGGGATACTATGTAATGGTAGAACCAAATGTAAAAGTCTATGTAGAGGATATTAACCCAGAGGGAAAGAATACAATCTTGTTTTTACATGGTTGGCCAGGAGACCATAATTTATTTGAATATCAATTTAATGAACTACCAAGGATGGGATATAGGTGCATCGGGATAGATACAAGAGGATTTGGAAACTCAGACAAGCCTTGGGAAGGTTATGATTATGATAGACTATCAGATGATGTTAGATGTGTGGTTGAAGCATTAAAATTAAAGGATTTTACACTAGCAGGGCATTCAACTGGAGGATCAATAGCTATTAGATATATGGCTCGCCATAAAGGATATGGAGTATCTAAACTTGCTCTTTTTGATGCAGCAGCTCCTAGTCTTATTAAGCGTAAAAATTTTCCCTATGGTTTAGAAAGAGAAGTAGTAGATCAAATTATAAAGGGAACATATACTGATCGTCCTAAAATGTTGAAAGATTTTGGTGATATATTTTTCTTTCAGCATATAACTGAACCCTTTTCTGATTGGTTCTTTCAATTAGGATTAAAGGCAGCAGGGTGGGCAACTGCAGCCATTGCAAATACTTGGATAGATGAAGTACTATTTTCTGATTTAGGAAAAATAAATGTTCCAACTTTAATTATTCATGGTATTCATGACAAGGTTGTTCCATTTGAATTAGGTGAGATTCAAAAAGAAGAGATTAGAAATGCAAAACTTATACCATTTAAGTATAGTGGTCATGCTACTTTCTATGATGAGAAAGATAAGTTTAACGAAGAATTAATGAAGTTTATTGAATAATAAAGAGTTTTTGATGATAGGATTAAAGAAAAAATCATTTTAAATAAGAAATAATAAAAAGAGTTTTGAAATTAGTTATCATTTAAGGTATATTTTTAATATACCTTTTTATTTTACAGTTGAATAAGGTAATATTCATAGGTAAATACTTAGTTTAAGAAGTTTAAATTAAAAGTACATAAAAATTAAAATAAATACAACATATAAAACTTGAGTTCAGGAGGACAAAAGAAAATGAAAAAAACTAAAACAATGGATGGAAATACGGCAGCAGCCTACATTTCTTATGCCTTTACAGAAGTTAGCACAATATATCCAATTACACCATCATCACCAATGTCTGAGCAAATAGACGAGTGGGTAGCAAATGATAAAAGAAATGTTTTTGGGCAACCAGTTAAAATAGTAGAAATGCAATCAGAAGCAGGGGCAGCAGGTGCCTTACATGGAACTCTTCAATCTGGAGTTTTAGGAACAACCTATACAGCATCACAAGGATTATTACTTATGATACCTAACATGTACAAAATGGTTGGAGAAAGATTACCAGCAGTTATCCATGTGGCTTCAAGGTCAATTGCAACTTCATCTCTTAGTATATTTGGAGATCACCAAGATGTTATGGCAGCAAGACAAACAGGATTTGCTATGTTAACTGAAGGGTCACCTCAAGAGGTTATGGATTTATCACCAGTAGCTCACTTAACAGCAATAAAATCTAGAATTCCTTTTGTTAATTTCTTTGATGGATTCAGAGTATCCCACGAAATCCAAAAGGTTGAAATGATAGACTATGATAATCTTAAAGAGTTACTAGATGAAGAAGCCTTAAAAGGTTTTAGAAGTAGAGGGTTAAGCCCTGAAAACCCAGTAATAAGAGGAACTTCACAAAATTCAGATACATATTTCCAAATGGCAGAAGCTTTAAATAAATTCTATGATGATATTCCAGCAGTTGTAGAAGACTATATGGATAAAATAAAAGATATAACAGGAAGAGAATATCATTGCTTTGATTATTATGGATCAAAAGATGCAGATAGAATAATAGTTGCTATGGGTTCAGTAATGGAAATTACAGAAGAAGTTATTGATTATTTAATAAAGAAAGGAGAAAAGGTTGGACTTGTTAAAGTAAGACTTTATAGACCTTTCTCTATTGAAAGATTATTAAAGGTTATACCAGAAACAGTTAAGAAAATAGCTGTTTTAGATAGAACAAAGGAACATGGGTCTATTGGTGAGCCTTTATATCTTGATATATTAAGAGCAGTTTCAGAACTTGATAATATGCCAAAGGTTTATGGTGGAAGATATGGTCTTGGTTCTAAAGATGTTTATCCAAAGGATATTTTAGCAGTTTATGAAAACTTAAATAAGGAAAAACCACTAAATAACTTTACTCTTGGAATTGAAGATGATGTAACTAATCTTTCATTAAAAACTGAAGAAGAAATAGAAGTTAGCAAGGATGGAACAACAGCTTGTAAGTTCTATGGACTTGGTTCAGATGGTACAGTAAGTGCTAATAAGAGTGCTATTAAAATAATTGGAGATCATACAGATATGGAGGCACAAGGATATTTTGCCTATGACTCTAAAAAATCTGGTGGGATGACTATCTCTCATTTAAGATTTGGGAAAAACAAGATAAAATCTCATTATGAAATAAATATTGCAGATTTTATAGCTTGCCATAATCAATCTTATATTAATAAATATGATATTCTAAAAGGATTAAAGCCTAATGGTACATTTATTTTAAATACTATTTGGAGCGAAGAAGAGTTAAATAGAAAATTAAATCCTAAGGTTAAAAGATATATTGCTAAAAACAATATAAGTTTCTATATAATAGATGCTATGAAAATAGCAAGAGAAGTTGGCCTTGGCGGAAGAATTAATATGATAATGCAAGCTGCATTTTTTAAGTTAAGTAATATTATTCCTATTGAAGATGCAGTTAAATATCTAAAAGATGCGGTAGTAAAATCCTATGGAAGAAAAGGCGAAAAAGTTATTAATATGAACTTTGAAGCTATAGATAAAGGAATCGAAGCTATTGTTAAAATAGAGCCTAAAGAAGATTGGATTAATGCAGATAACTTAAAAGAAGAGGATAGATCTTACTTACCTTCTTTTGTAAAAAATATTTGTGAGCCAATAAACAACTTAGAAGGGAACAATATTAAAGTCTCTACATTTATTAATGAGAGCGCAGAAGATGGTACCTTTATGATGGGGACAACTGAATACGAAAAGAGAGGTATTGCAGTAAATGTTCCAGAGTGGCAAGCAGATAAATGTATTCAATGTAATCAATGTGCCTATGTTTGTCCACATGCTTGCATAAGACCTTTCTTAGCAATATCTAAGGAAGTAAAATCAGCACCTGAAAGCTATAAATCAATAAAAGCAAATGGTGTAGATAAAAACAGACCTCAATATCATTATACAATTGGAGTTACACCTCTTGATTGTACTGGATGTGGTAGCTGTGCAGAAGTATGTCCAGCACCAGGTAAAGCATTAATTATGAAACCTATTGAAACTCAAAGAGATCAAATTAAGGCTTGGGATTATGCAACAAGAAAACTTAAACCTAAGAAAAATATAACAACTAAAACTACAGTTAAGGGAAGTCAATTTGAAGAACCATTACTTGAATTCTCAGGAGCTTGTGCAGGTTGTGGAGAAACTCCTTATGCAAAACTTGTAACTCAATTATTTGGAGATAGAATGATGATTGCAAATGCAACAGGATGTTCAACTATTTGGGCAGCATCTGGAGCATCAACAGCTTATAAGAAAAACAAAGAGGGATATGGCCCAGCTTGGGCAAATTCTTTATTTGAAGATAATGCAGAATTTGGTTTTGGTATGCATCTTGGAGTTAGTACAATAAGAGAAAGAATAGCTGAAAACTTAGAATTAATTTTAAAAGAAGATATAACAGAAGAAAATAAAGAGGTAGTAATAGAATTTTTAGAAAAAATAGATAAGGGAGAAGAATCGAGAGAAAGAGGTAAGAACTTAATTATTGCATTAGAAAGTCATTCAACTCCTTTAGCTAAAGAAATATTAAAGGATAAAGAGTTCTTCACAAAGAGATCTCAATGGATATTTGGAGGAGATGGCTGGGCTTATGATATAGGTTATGGTGGACTTGATCATATATTGGCTTCAGGTGAAAATGTTAATGTATTAATATTTGATACAGAAATATATTCAAATACTGGTGGTCAATCTTCAAAGGCAACACCGAAGGCATCTGTTGCTAAATTTGCATCAAGAGGTAAACAAACAGCTAAAAAGGATTTAGGGCTTATGGCTATGACTTATGGTAATGTTTATGTAGCTCAAATATCTATGGGAGCAAATATGAACCAAACTATAAAAGCTATAGTTGAAGCAGAAAGCTATGATGGGCCTTCTATTATAATTGCTTATGCAACTTGCATAAGTCATGGAATTAAATTAGGTATGGGAAATACCCCATTTGAAGAAAAGAGAGCAGTAGACTCAGGTTACTGGAATTTATATAGATACAATCCAGACCTTAAAAAAGAAGGAAAAAATCCATTTATACTAGATTCAAAAGAACCAAATAGAAGCCTTAGAGAATTCCTAATGGGTGAAGTTAGATATTCATCTTTAGTTAAAACTAATGAAGCCTTAGCAGAAGAGCTATTTAAATCAGCAGAAGAAGAAGCTAAAGAAAGATATAAAAGATATAAAGCTTTATCAGAAAATATAATATTTTAATTAAAAACTCCTTATCACATAATTGAATGTGATAGGGAGTTTAATTATTGCATATATAAGAAAATATTTTTATATTTATTAGGATGTATTATTTATGAATATTAAGATAGAATAATTTGTATTAATATATTTTTTAATTATAGGGAAACATAGTTTTGTAAAATACTCAATTAATAATAAGAGGAAACTATGAAAAAATTTTCAAAGTATTTTTTATTTGTAGTTACTTTTACAGTATTTCAATTATCTTTGAATAA
>JARIDB010000072.1 GCA_029257045.1 Clostridium sp. | reverse complement strand
AAAGTAGTTAAATTAATTAATCATAAGTTCAAGGACATTAAGATGTAAGCGTAAAAAATTAACGGATAGATTATGAAACCTCCATTTGCTAGAATCAAAAATATGATAAAAGCATAAGGAGGTTATTTTTATGGCAAGAAGTATAGGCAAAGCGGCTTGGAAGGAATATATAGATAAGTTTTCTTCTTACGAAGGGTCATTAACACAATACTGTGCCCAGAATAGTATTAGTAAAAGTCAATTTTATTACAATAGAAGGTTATTTACTGCAGCAACTAAAGATGAAACTAAATTTCAAGCAGTTTCATTAAATGAAGAAGATAAGAACATCACATCAGTCGTTAGACCATCTTTATCAGCAGATATAAGAATAGAAATTGGTAAATTCAATATATTTATACCGGCTAATGAAATAGATACATTGTCAAGTTTAATTAAGGAAATAGCTAAATAATGTTAAATATATCTGAAGTCAAAACTGTTTATTTAGCCTGCGGCGTAACGGATTTGAGGAAAAGTATAGATGGATTAACCATGCTTGTAGAAAATCAATTTAATTTAGATCCCTTTGAAAAAGCACTATTTGTATTTTGTAACAAACAAATGAATAAGCTTAAGATATTACATTTTGATGAAGGATTTTGGCTATATTATCATAGATTAGAGAACAGCAGATTTAAATGGCCATTGACTCAGGAAGAAGCTTTAAAGGTAAATAAAGAAGAACTTAAGTGGTTGCTTAAAGGATATGAAATAAGAACCACATCAAAATTTAAGCCAGTTATAGAGAATAATTCCTACTAAAAATCATATAAAAAAGACGCTTTTCCAGAATATAAATTACCCGAAACCCTTTGGAAACAAAGGGTTCTGTGGTATAATATAACTATAGATAAAACATTAAGAGGTAGTTAAAATGGAACATGAATTTTTAGAAAATGAGCTTGATCAAGATACAAAATCTTTAATTTCAAAGATGGAAAAAGAACTTAAATCTAAGGATAAAAAAATTAATGATTTAGAAAATGAATTGGAATATTTAAAAAACCAGTTACTTAATAAAAATAGGAAGATATTTGGACAATCTACTGAACAAGTAGATATTAACCAAATGTCTATTTTTGATGAAGCAGAAAAAAATAATGATCCTAAATTAGAAGAACCTATTATTGAGGAAATAACATACCTTAGAAATAAAAATAAAAAATACATAGGCAAAAAAGACAATTTAGCTCATTTGGAAAGAGTTATTATAGAACATAAACTTGAAGATGATGAGATAAACTGCGATAAATGTGGTAATGAGTTAAATATAATAGGTAAAAAATCATCTAAAGAAGTTTTAAAATATATACCAGCAAAGCTTTATATAGAAGAACATATTACTTATAGTTATACTTGCAAATCTTGCGAAGCGGAAGCTGGAGAAACAAGTATAATTTCAACCAAAGCTCCAAATACTGCTTTTTATAAAACTATGGCTTCAAATGAATTAATTTCACATATGCTTATTATGAAATATCAGCATGCAATGCCGTTGTATAGACAGCAAAATTATTTTAAGATGCTAGGGGTTGATATTTCAAGACAAACTATGTCTAACTGGACATTAGCGGCAGCTAATCTACTTGAACATATTTATGCTATTATGAAAGATGAATTTTTAAAAAGAGACTACATTCAGGCTGATGAAACTACTTTGCAGGTTATTGATGATAACGGTAAGGATTCAAAGTCTAAAAAATACATGTGGTTATATAAAAGTGGCGGATTTAAAAATCCAATTATTTTATATGACTATCAAAAGACAAGATCAAGTTCTTGTCCAAAGGAATTTCTAAAGGGGTTTTCAGGATTCCTTCAAACCGATGGATATGCCGGCTATAATAGGGTTGATAATATAACAAGACTTTATTGCTTGGCACATATCAGGAGAAAATTCCATGAAATTGTAATAACACTAAATGAAGAAGCCCTAAAAAAGTCGAGAGCTATACTAGGGTTTAATTATTGTGAAAAATTTTATAAAATTGAAAAAGAATTAAGAGAAGCGTATTCTCAAGATGATGATTACTATAATAAACGTTATGAAATTAGGCTTCAAAAAACAGAACCACTTCTTGATGAATTCCAGCAATATATTGAAAGAGAATTAGTAAATGCGCTTCCTAAAAGTGCATTGGGTAAAGCTCTAGATTATGCTAGAAAAGTTTTACCAGGAATGAAGACTCTTTTACTTGATGGATCATTAGAAATTGATAATAACGGCGCCGAAAGGGCTGTAAAACCATTTGTTATTGGGCGCAAAAACTGGCTTTTCAGTAATACAGCTAAAGGTGCAAAATCTAGTGCATCAATATACAGCATTGTTGAAACTGCCAAAGCTAACGACTTAATAGTAGAAAAGTATTTAGTATATTTATTTGATATGATATCTGAAATAGATGTAACTAGTAAAGAAATGCTATTAGCAATTATTCCTTGGACAAAACAAATTCCCCAAGAATTAAAAGCATCAAACCGTAAATAACTATACCAAGTTTAAAACCCAAGTAGAAGGTCTACACCGATTCTACTTGGGTTTATTTTAGCACTATAAATTTAAAATTGCTATGCGCCGATTATTTGACGCTTACGTTATGTTAAATATAATAGTGAAAAAGTTGATGGCTCTATTTGTATTGTAAGCATAAAAAAATTAACGAATAGATTATGAAACCTCCATTTGCTAGAATCAAAAATATGATAAAAGTATAAGGAGGTTATTTTTATGGCAAGAAGTATAGGTAAAGCGGCTTGGAAGGAATATATAGATAAGTTTTCTTCTTACGAAGGG
>JARIDB010000042.1 GCA_029257045.1 Clostridium sp. | reverse complement strand
GGGATAACGATATAGAAATGTTCCAGGCGGTTAAACATGGAATAGCTATGGGAGACCACTATAAGGGCCTTGAAGAATTTGCCTTTGATACAACAGAAAATGTTGAAAATGAAGGAATAACAAAAGCGCTAATAAAACATGGACTAATTTAAAGATAAAGGTATGATAGAAAAAATCTTAAACTTAGTAGGAATAAATAAAGACATTAATTTATATATGGTGAAGCAATATAAGAAAACCTCTAAAATTTACAATTTAGAGGTTTTTTTGTATATATAGAATTTATTATGATTATAATAGGGGAATATATTTTCAAATAATTGAAAGTACTTTCAAACATATAAACCATTTAGAAAGTTGATACTAAAGGGGTCTAAAAGGTTTACACACATAATGAATGATGTAATACTATAAATATATTAGGGAGTCACAAAACACATAAGAGATTAAAAAATTTGGAGGTACAAAAATATGAATAAGAAAATAGTAGCTGTTACCGCTTGTGCAGCAGGAATTGCACATACATATATGGCAGCTGAAAGTTTAACAAAAGCAGGAAAGAAAAAAGGTTATCAAGTGAAAGTAGAAACACAAGGCTCTATTGGAGCTGAAAACGTATTAACAGATAAAGATATAGAAGAGGCTGATGTTGTAGTAATTGCAGCAGACATAAACATAAATTTAAGTAGATTTGTTGGGAAGAAAGTTTTACAAGCTAAGTCAATAGATGCAATTAAAGCTCCAGAAGATTTAATACAAAAAGCTTATACTGAAGGAACAGTAGTTGGGGCAAAAGGAACCAAGGTTGGAAATATTACATTAGGTAAAACAGAAAATCAATTTGTTAAACATATAATGAGTGGTATATCTTATATGGTACCTATGGTAATAGCAGCAGGTTTATTACTTTCTATAGCAAACATATTTGCATTCCAAAAGAATGAATTAGGGCAAATAGTAAATTGGGGATTTGATACATCAACTCAAATTGGGTTCTTTATGTCAAAGTTATTTGAAGTAGGACAAGTTGGTTTTAAATTAATGATTCCTTTATTTGCAGGATTTGTTGCAAATTCAATAGCAGACAAACCGGCAATAGCACCAGCTATGATAGGTGCATATATTGCAAATGATGCAGCTTACCTAGGAGCAGAAACAGGTGGAGGATTCTTATCTGCTATAGTAGTTGCATTTATAGTTGGTTACATGGTTAAGGGATTAAAGAAAATCAAATGGCCTAAAGTATTACAACCATTATTAGGAATAATGATAATTCCAGTAATATCCACCTTGGTAATAATGTTAATAATAACTTATATGATAGGTGGTCCAATTGCAGGATTAATGGATAGTCTTTACAGTGGTTTAACTTATTTAAATAATACATATACAAGTGCACCATTTATAATCGGAGCAACAGTAGGGGGTATGATTGGATTTGATTTAGGTGGTCCAGTTAACAAGACAGCACTTATATTTGGTACAGCAGTATTTACAGATACAGTTGCAAAGTATGGTATTGAGGGAGCAAACTTTGTACCACAAACAGCAACACAAGCAGCAATTTCAGTTGCACCATTAGGAATATGGTTAGCATCAATATTATTTAAAAATAAATTTACTAAAGATGAAAAGGTATCAGCTAGCTCAGCGTTTGGTATGGGTATGGTTGGAGTTACAGAAGGGGCGATTCCATTTGTGGCTGCTAATCCAGTACAAATGATAATAGCGTCAGTTGCTGGTTCAGCTTTAGCAGGTGGATTGGTATCAATAACAGGAATCAAATTCTATGGTGGTATAGGATCACCACTTGGAGCATTTATAGGATATATTGAGCAACCAATTCCAATTATAACTTGGATACTTTGTATAGTAGCAGGTATATTAGTAACAGCTTTAATAATAGGGTTCTGGAGAAAACCAGTAGTAGAAGAATATGAAGATGTAGAAGTAATAGCAGGAGCTGTAAAAAAAGTTGAAACAACAAAAAATACAGTATTTGCAGAAAAGCATATATATATTGATGAAAATTCAAAAACTCAAGATGAAGCTTTTAAATTTATAGCTTCAATAGCTAAAAAGCATGGTTTTGTAAAAGATGAAATAGAATATTACAAGGGATTACACAAAAGAGAAAAGGAAGCAACAACAGGATTTAATGATGGTATAGCAATTCCTCATAGTAAAAATGAAACAGTAATTAAGCCAGGAGTTTTCCTTATTAAATTTAAAAATGAAATTGAGTGGGATTCATTAGATGGTAAACCAACTACAATAGCATTTGCATTAACAATACCAGAGAATGGTGCAGAAAATCACTTGAAAATATTAAGTGCAATTGCAACTAAGTTAGTAGATGATGATTTTAGAAATACAATAATTACAGAAAAAGATACAAAAAAATTATATAATCTTGTTTCAGAAATACAATTTTAGAAACAAGTAAGATTTGAAAAGAATATTTCAATTTGAAACTTTAATAGAACTTAAATACTAGTAATTAAATAGTTTAAAGAGGCTGTCGCGTTAAAGATATAAACACAATATATTGTTATTTAATAAAAATAATTAATACTATATTGTATTTAAGTTCCTTTGTGCGACAGCCCCTATATTACACACTATTAATTATTGATTTAATATAATAAGGAGAGAAATTATGAAGAAGATACATGTTTATTCCCACACACATTGGGATTATGAATGGTACTTTACTTCAAATGAATCAATTATACAATTGGTATATCACATGGATGAAGTAATAGACGCACTAGAAAATGGAGTATTAGAAAATTATTTATTAGATGGACAATTAAGCATAGTAGAAGAATATCTAAAGTTTGCACCAAGTAATTATGAAAGAGTAAAGAAGCTTGTAGAAGAAGATAAATTAATAATAGGACCATGGTATACACAAACAGATGAACTTATTATTGATGGAGAATCTATTGTTAGAAACTTATTTTATGGTATAAAATGTGCTTCAAAGCTTGGTAAACATATGAAAATAGGATATCTACCTGATTCTTTTGGACAAACTAAGGATCTCCCTAAAATATTAAACGGATTTGACATTAAAAGAAGTATTTTCTGGAGAGGGGTAGCAAAGGATATTTGCCCAAGTAGAGAATTTAGATGGAATAGTGAAGATGGAAGCTCACTTTTAGTCTATAACATAAAAGATGGATATTTTTATGGTGGAAACTTAATATATTCAGATGATGTTGAAACTGTAGAAAAGAAAATTTTAGATGGAAGTATATCAGATAATTTACTTCTACCAGTAGGTGGAGATCAAAGATATGTTGATTACAACTTAAAAGAAAGAATAAAATATTATCAAGAAAAAACTAAAAATGATTTTGAATATGTAGAAAGTAGTTGTGATAAATTCTTTGATGAGTTAGAAAAAGAGACAAATCTGCAAGAGATTGAAGGAGAATTTGTTAACCCATCTAATTCTAAAATTCATAGATCTATTTACTCATCAAGATATGATCATAAGTATTTGAATGATAAAATTGAGAGAAAATTAATTCATAAGTTAGAACCTTTAATGGTAATAGCTCAGAATTTAGGATTAGATCCTAAGGTTGAAATGATAGAAGAGATTTGGAAAAAATTATTAATGAATCATGCTCATGATAGTGCTTGTGGATGTAATAGTGATAAAACTAATGATAGTATATTATCAAGATTAATAGAAGCAGATCAATTATCTTATTCAGCTCATGATTATATAATAAGAAAAATAAGTGAGTCTTTAGAAAATAAAGAAGAAAATGATTTAATATTATTCAATACTTTACCAAATACAAGAAAAGAAAATGTAAAGTCAGTTATAACTACAAAGAAAAAGGATTTTATTATAACAGATAAAGATGGTAATGAAATTAAGCATCAAGTTTTAGACAGAACAAGAGAATATGCAGGAAGTATAAAAAAGACAGTAGAGGAGTATGATGAAAACTTATTCTACTATGTTACAAATGTTATGATACCTTGTGAACTATCGGCAATGAGTATAAAAGTAATTAAAGTAGTGGAAAAAGAAGAAGTTGAAAATAAAGACATAGAAGAAATTGAAATGCAAAACAAATTAGAAAATAAAATAGAAAATAACTTCTATAAAGTAGAGTTCTTAGATGGAAAAATAAACATATTAGACAAGTCTAAAAATCAACTTTTAGAAGATTGCTTATATATAGAAGAATCAGGGGATGATGGGGATACTTATGACTATTCTCCACCAGAAAAAGACATTAGATATAAATTGGATTTTAAAAATGCTAAAGTACAGATAATAAATGGAAAGTTATATAAAGAGATAGAGCTTAATGGAAGTTTTATTGTTCCGATGAACTTAAATGATAGAGAAAAGGAAATATTAAATACAGAGATTCCTTATAAGTTAAAGATTTCATTAACAAATAAAGAAGTCATAGACTGTCATCTTGAAATAGATAATAAAGCAGATGATCATAGAATGAGAGTTGTCTTAAAAACAGACGTAAATAGCGATAGATCTATAACAGATACAGCATTTGGAATAATAAATAGAGATAATAATCCATTACATTTAGATGACTGGAGAGAACTTGGCTGGAGAGAGGAACCATCACCAATTTATCCAATGCTTCACTTTGTAGGAATTGAAGATGATAAATCATCAGCAGTAATGTTAGCAAAGGGAATAAAGGAATATGAAATATTGGATGATTCTAAAATAGCATTAACATTATTTAGAGGGGTTGGATTCTTAGGAAAACCAGATTTAATAAGAAGACCAGGGATTGCATCAGGAAATGAATTTAAGTATATAGAAACACCAAAAAGTCAATTAAAGCAAAAGTTAAAGTTTAAATTTGCTATATACTTAGATAATAAAATAGAGCCATCAAAGGTAAATAGATTATGGAAAGAATACTCAATAAGTGTTCCAAGTTATCAAGTACAAGAAATAAATAGATTTACAAATACCTTAAAATACTTTGTTATGCATCCATTAAAAACTAAAGTAAAAGAAATAGAGAACATAGTGAATTGTGATGGATTAAATAAAGTAGTAGTTACATCAATAATACCTATAGATAAAAAGTCTTATTCAATAAGATTATTAAACTATGGAGAAGAAGTAAAAGCTTCAGGAGAACTTAAAATTAATAATGGAAAAACATATCAATGGATTAATATGAATAATGAAGTATTATCAGAAGAGTTTGATATAAATAGTGGTATAGAATTAGGAAGATTTAAAAATGGAGAAGTAAAAACTATAAAGATTAATTTATAATTACAAATCGAAAAACTATTACAATCATATGGAGACATATTAATCTTCATCTGATTGTTAAATAAGTATTGAATTAAATGTTGAAACGTATTAAATTTGAAGTGGAAATATATTTAATAGGTAGTGGTGGTTAAAATGAAGAAAGAAATTATACTAAGAATAAACCATTCAAAGGTTAATTTTACATATGTGGAAGAAGAGATTGCTAAATATTTCTTGAATAACAATCCGTGTTTACCAATAAGTGAATTATCAATAAATTTATGCGTTTCACCTGCTTCAATAACAAGATTTTGTAAAAAGATAGGTCTAAATAATTATAAGGAATTAGTTTATTTATATACTGAACATTTAAAAGAAGAAAATAGTCCTAGTATTAGTAAAATTGCTAAGGATATACAAGAATCATATTTTAAAATATTTAGTAATATAGATTTAAACTTTGATTATGATGTAATCAATAAGATTTGTGAGTATATTCATAACAATAGACTTATACATATATTTGCTTTTGGACTTAGTGCTACAGCCGCTCAGGATTTTAAATTCAGATTTGATAGAATGGGAAAAGTAATAGAAGTAATACATGATAAGGATGCTATAAAAATGGCATCAGCAGTATTAGAAAAAGGTGATTTAGTATTCCTATTTACATTAAGAGGAAATAGGGCCTTGGAAATGTGTGCTGAAAATTTAAAGGCTAAGGGGGTAATTTTAATTACAATCACTGGAAATCCAGAGTCAATTTTAACTAAAATTTCTGATGAAGTACTCTTAACATCTAATCTTTCAGGGGAAGAATCAACAGGAATGATATCGGCACAAATACCTATTTTAATACAAATAGATTTACTACATTATTATTATGTAAGAAAATATAGTGAAGTTTTAGAGCAATGGGCATCAACAGAAAAAGTATTTAATGGTTACAGGGAGGATTAAGATGATAAAATTTAAAGATGATTTTTATTTTGGAAGTGCTGCATCGGCTACTCAAACAGAAGGTGCAAATGATATAGATGGAAAAGGTCAAAATATATGGGATTACTGGTATGAAACTGAAGGTTTTAGATTCCATAATAATATAGGACCACAAGATGCATCAACATTTTATAAAAATTATAAATCAGATATAGCTTTGTTTAAGGAAATAGGACATAATTCTTTTAGACTATCAATAAGTTGGTCAAGACTTTTTCCTAAGGGGCATGGAAAAGTTAATTCTAAAGCAGTAGAGTTTTATAATAATGTTATTAATGAAATGATAAAAAGTGGAGTAGAGCCTTTTGTGAACTTATTCCATTTTGATATGCCAATGGACCTTCAAAATATTGGTGGATGGGAAAATAGAGAAGTAGTTAGATACTATGCAGAATATGCAAAGAAATGTTTTGAAATTTTTGGAGATAGAGTTAAACACTGGTTTACATTTAATGAGCCAATGGTACATGTAGAGTGTGGATATTATATGGGGCATCATTATCCATATAAAGTAGATCCAAAGGCAGCGGTACAAGTAGCTTATCATACAGCTTTAGCAAGTGCATTAGCTATTAGAGATTATAAAACTTTAAATTTAGGTGGGAAAATAGGAATGATTATAAATCTTTCACCATGCTATCCAAGAAGTGAGCATCCAGCTGATTTAAAGGCAGCTCATATAGCAGATTTATTCTGTAATAAAGGATTCCTAGATCCAGCTGCAAATGGAGAGTTTACTAAAGAGTTAGTAGAAATAATTAAGAAACATGATTTAATGCCAGTAACTACTAAGGAAGATTTAGATGTAATAAAAGAAAATAAAGTTAACTTCTTAGGAGTAAATTATTATCAACCAAGAAGAGTATGTGCGAAAGCTCATATGCCAAATCCAGAAGCACCATTTACACCAGAATATTATTATGATGCATATGTAATGCCGGGAAGAAAAATAAATCCACATAGAGGTTGGGAAATTTACGAAAAAGGTATTTATGATATAGCTATAAATATAAGAGACAATTATGGAAATATAGAGTGGATGATAACTGAAAATGGAATGGGCGTTGAAGGTGAAGAAAAGTTCATGGTTGATGGAGTAATTCAAGATGACTATAGAATAGAGTTTTATAAAGAGCATTTAACATGGTTACATAAAGCTATAGAAGAAGGTTCGAATTGTGTAGGATATCATGCATGGACATTTATAGATAACTGGTCATGGTTAAATGCATATAAAAATAGATATGGATTTGTTTCATTAGATTTAGAAACTGGTAAAAGGACTATAAAGAAAAGTGGAAGATGGTTTAAAGAGTTATCAGATAATAAAGGATTTTAAATATTAAAATTAAAAATACTAAATTAATAAAAGGATGGTTAGATTTATGTATGCATGTTTAGATATCGGAGGCACATCAATTAAGGTTGCAATAGCAGATGAAAATGGGAATTTATTTTCAAAAGATACATTATTTGTTTCACATAAATTAGAGAACTTTATAAATGCAATTGTAAGTTGGGTTGAGAAAATGAAGCTTCAATATGACATTAAAGGCATAGCTATTAGTTCACCAGGAGCTGTAAATACAAAAACAGGAATAGTTGGTGGAGATAGTGCAGTACCGTGTATACATGGGCCAAACTGGAAAGAAGTATTAGGCGGGAAATTAGGACTTCCAGTTAGCATAGAAAATGATGCAAATTGTGCAGCATTGGCAGAAGCATTTTCAGGAAGTGGAAAAGAATTTAAAGATATGATGTTTGTTGTTTGTGGAACTGGAATTGGTGGAGCTATTGTAAAAGAAGGAAAAATTCATCATGGTAAACACTTACATGGTGGAGAGTTTGGATTCATGATAATGCAAGAAGAGGATGGAGAGTTTAAAAACTTTAGTGAAGTTGCATCAACTATGTCATTTGTAAGAAAAGTAAGAGAATATTACAATGATGATTCTTGGGATGGAGAAAAAGTATTTAAAGCAGCAGAAAATGGAGATGAGATTTGCATAGATGTAATTGATAGATTTTATATGAATCTTGCAAAAGGAATTTTTAATCTTCAGCACATATATGATCCAGAAATAATATTACTAGGTGGAGCAATTAGTAATAGGGAAGACTTTATAGAAAAGATAAATGAAAAAATGGACTACCTAAGAGGAAAAATAAGTATTGCAACTATAAAACCACAGTTAGATACATGTACTCATAAAAAAGATGCAAACCTTGTTGGTGCACTTGCACATCATTTAGAAGAAAAAATAGTATATTAAAGTACTTCTGAGGTTAATCCATTATATGGATTAACCTCAGAGGCGCTTTAATAATGCATTGAAAAAGAAGTGGAGTATTGTTATAATATAATCTCTAGTTTTAAAAATAAAAATTAGATTTTAAATGACGAATTTGATAAATAATAAAATTTATATAAATTTTGGAGGAATAACTAATGCCAAACAGAATTGCTATTTTAGGTGGACCAAGATGTGGAAAAACTACATTAATACAACAATTATACGTTGATATGAAGATTCAAGATATAAATGTAGGGGTAGCTACAGAATATAGTACAGATTATCTTAGAGATAAAGGTATGATAGAAAATATAGCAGAACAATATGGAATATATTTAGGACAACTACATTTAGAAGAAAGCCTAAATGAATTTGATTATGCAATAACAGATTATGCAACTTTTGTACCATATATTTATGGAAGATTTATGCTTGGAGATAAAAAGAGAACAATAAAGGAAATAGAAATATTAAAAGACCTTTATGTTTTAGCTTTAAGAGATTTACCAAAGTATGACCATATATTTTTTGTGCCAAGAGAATTTGGATATTCAAAAGATGGCGTAAGATGGCAAGATGAAGAAGTAGCACAAGCTGTGGACAAGGCTATACTAAGTTTCTTAGATGCAGAAAATGTTAAGTACATGACAATAACAGGTTCAACTAAAGAAAGAGCAGAAAAGATCTTAGAGTTAATAGGAATAAATAAAGACATTAATTTAGATATGGCAAAATAAAATGAAAAACCTCTAAAGCTTATAATTTAGAGGTTTTTATTATAAACGTATCTAATAATTAACAATTATAATTATAAATTAGCAATAGTTGTGGATTATTTATTAAGAACTGTGGAGAACTTTGTATTTAACAAAGATTAATGAACATCTACTTTGGACAAGTTTCAGTAGATGGGCTT